>CAZBUI010000065.1:0-10915 GCA_964495055.1 uncultured Candidatus Bathyarchaeia archaeon
GATCGAGGACGCCACCAGCTACAGGCCCGTGGGGAACAGGACCGCGGGCGGCGAGCTAAGCCCCAACACGCTGAACATACTCGCAGAGAACAGGTTCATCTACGACAGTAGCCTCAGGGGCAGCGACATGCCGTACACGCTGTCCAACGGCCTCGTGGAGGTGCCCAGCTACTACGAGATGGACGACTTCCACCTCTTCGCCGACTACCCCTTCGGCAGCTACAAGGCCAGGATGATGAGCCCAGAGACGGGCTATCAGATATGGACCAATGCTTTTGATGGCTACTACAGGTACGGCCTCTGCTGGACGAGCATGTTCCACCCGCAGATCATCGGCAAACCCGGCAACATGATGCTGCTGGAGCGTACGATCAACTACATGAGGCGACCGGGGGTCTGGTTCGCCACGGCGCGGGAGATAGCGGAGCACTGGCTGAAACGCAGCCAGTGAAGAAGCTCGATCCCCTTTGTATTTCTGAATCTAACGAGGCGATGCTGAGGCTAGTCATCCGGCCTAAGGCACGCGGGCAGGTTTCCATGGGAACGATGAATGGCAACGCATGCGCAGCACACGCTTCCCCTGACACAGTCCATGTTGGTGCAGGGCGCCGCTGTCTAGGTCCGGGGCCTTTTGATACAATCAAGACTCATGGCACAGATGCCGGTGCATATGGTTAAATAAAAGGGGTTAGGAGCGGCTACTCCTTGACCACGATGGTCCCGCTGAGGTAGTTGAACAGCCTCTGTTGCCTGTCCGGGTAAAGGAGCCAGCCGATTATGACGTCCAGGGGCATCAGGAACGCCTTCCCGACGGCCTGGTACATGCTTCTGCTCATGTCGATGGGCCCGCCGCGCAGATCGGCCACCCTGATCTTCATGGCCCTCTTCCCCAAGCTCTGCCCCTCCGTGCCTTCAAGGTACGTCCAGTAGAGGAACAGGAAGACGCTGTTCACGCCCACGTTGAGGAAGGGGAACGGGTCGTGCCACCTGAGGGGCCACGCGACCATCCCCGCCACTATCCCAACCAGCAGGGAGTCGATGATGAAGGCCACGAACCTTTCACCCCACGAGGCGAGCACCAGCTCGTCCACGTGCTGCCTGGCCCCGCAGCCGGAGCAGTACTCCGCGTCCTCGCTGAGCTCCTTTCCGCACTTCTTACAGTACACCATGCATAACGCCTCCTAGTCTCTCCTCACGGCGGCGACGTAGATGATAACCGCGCCGAGCCCGAAGCAGACGAGGCCGCCGAACATCAGCCCCCTGCCGATTAAGTCGAGGAACGGCGCCTTCACGCCGAGGCCGACGTCCACGTCCACGCCGGGGGACCCGTCGAGGTTCATGACGACTATCCAGTAGTCGCCTTCCCGGGGCTCCCACTCCAGCGTCAACTCGTCGCCGTACGCAGTGGCCGTCCATATGCCCAAGTCGGCCGGAGATCCCTCGAAGGGGTCTCCGCTGTACCGCCTGTAGGTTATATCTGGGTGGCTGTCACGGGGGCCATCCATGTCCACGTTGATGATGGCGCAGTACGATTTCCCGACGAACACGGGCCCAGCGTCAGACTCCTCCGCTATCCCTATGAACACGTCTTTTCCGTTGTTGCTGTCCAGCGAGAACTTCAGGTCGATGAAGTCCCCAGGCTCGGGGTGCCAGTACCTCGCCATGGGCCCGTCGATCTCGTCTATCACCATCTCGTCTATGTGCATGGGCCTGAAAACGATGGCCTGCGCCTCCGTCTCCAGGTCCACGCCGCTGACGCCGATGTATCCATAACCGTCGTCGAGGCTCCGGGTGACTCCCATCAAGGCCGTCCCGCTGAACAGCAGCGGTACACCCACTAGAACAAGTAGGCCCCCAAAGAGCACAGCAATCACCTTACTGGCGTCCCAGCCGCCCCCTCGCGGCTTCGTATACCGTATATCCTCAGCCCTTAGATCGGCTCCGCAGTGGGGACAGAACTCGACTCCGTCCCCCACCTCCTCGCCGCACATCTTACAGTATTGCAACTCGTCTCACAGGCACCGCAGACGGGTCCCCGCATTTAAGGGAATTTCAGGATTTCTTCAGAATTACACCACAAACAGTGCTAAATCCATACACAAAACCAACAACCCACGAAAACACGCAACGAAAACCCCCGCCAACGAACCACACAACAACAAACCGGGGAAAACCCAGCCCAAAAAATTCCCGTAATACCAAGTAACCTGACACAAGAAAAAAGAAAGAAGGCAGGACTAGATGTCCATGTCCTCGTCCATGCCGCCCGGCGGCCCGCCCGCGCCGGGCTCGGGGCCGCCGCTCTTCGCCGCAACCACGTCGTCGATCCGCAGGATCATGGACGCCACCTCGATGCCGCTCTTGATGGCCTGCTCCTTCACCACAGTGGGCTCCAGGACGCCCTCACCCATCATGTCCACGACTCCCTCGTCGTAGACGTTGACGCCCATATAGACGCCGTCCTTCTTGGCGTGGGCCGCCTTCATAGCCACCATGGTGTCAAGGATGTCCAGACCCGCGTTCTCCGCCAGCGTCCGGGGGATGACCTCCAGCGCGTCCGCGAACGCCTCGATGGCAAGCTGCTCACGGCCGCCCACCTGGGCGGCGTAATCGCGCACCGCCCTGCTCATCTCCATCTCGACGCTGCCGCCACCCGCCACCATCTTAGGCGTCTCGGTGACGTCGCTGACGACGTACAAGGCGTCGTTGAGCGCCCTCTCCGCCTCGTCGACCATCCTCTCCAAGCCAGCCCTGACGAAGATGGCCACCGCCTGCGGGTCCTTACACTCCTCGACGAAGATCATCCTGTCATTGCCGACCTTCTTCTCCTCGACGACTCCGCACGACCCTAGGTCGCTCTCATGTAAGTCGGCCAGGTTGTTCACAACCTTGCCGCCCGTAGCCTTGGCCAGCTTCTCCATGTCGCTCTTCTTGACGCGGCGCGCCGCCAGCACCCCCGCCTTGGCGAGGTAGTGCTGGGCCATGTCGTCGATGCCCTTCTGGCAGAAGAGCACGTTGGCCCCCGTGGCCACCACCTGGTCCACCTTCTTCTTCAGCATCTCGCTCTCCTGGTCCAGGAACGCCTTGATGCTGTCAGGGCTCCTGATCCTGATCTCGGCGTCGAACTCCGTCTTCTTGACCTCAAGAGGCGTGTCCAGCAACGCTATCCTTGCGTCTGTGATCTTCTTGGGCATCCCAGCGTGCACGACTTCCTTGTCCACGATGATGCCTTTGACCAACTCCGTCTCCTCGAGGCTCTGGCCCTCCTTCTTGACGATCTGGACGTTGTCTACGTCGGCGATGACGGTGTCGTCCCGCCTCTCGACCACCTGCCTCACGGCGTCGATGACGATGCCGCTGAGGAGGTCGCGGGTGGACGCGACCGCCTTGCTCCTCATGCTGGTGTTGCTCAGCTTCATGAGGATCTCACGGTCCTCCAGATCCACGTCGGCGGAGACCTCGTCCAGCGTCTCCAGCGCCTTCTCGGCTGCCTTCTGGTAGCCGCTTATGATGATGCTGGGGTGGATGTTGTCCTCTAGCAGTTCTCCGGCCTTCCTCAGGAGCTCTCCGGCGAGCAACACCGCCGTCGTTGTGCCGTCGCCCACCTCCTTGTCCTGGGTCTTGGCGACCTCGATCATCATCTTGGCGGCCGGGTGCTGCACGTCGATCTCGTCGAGCACCGTGGCGCCGTCGCTGGTGATGGTGATGTCTCCGAGGCTGTCGATGAGCATCTTGTCCATGCCCCTCGGGCCTAGGGTGGTCTTCAGCACCTCCGAGATTATCTGCGCAGCCAGCATGTTGCTTTTACGTGCGTCTCGTCCTCTGCTTCTCTCTGTGTCCTCTTTCAGGATTACTACGGGTTGTCCTCCATAATACGCCATTTTCAGTTCCTCCTACATGGGGGGCATGCCGCCGGGCATTCCGCCCGGCATGCCACCCATTCCTCCTCCCGGCGGTTCCGCCGGCGCCTTCATCTTGGCGACGGCTATCATGTCGTCTATCTTCAGCAGCATAGCCGCGGCCTCTGTGGCCGACTTGATGGCCTGGGCCTTCACCACCATGGGCTCGTAGATGTCGATCTCACTCAGGTCTGCAACCTTGTTTTCGTTGCCGTTGACGCCGACCCACTTGTTGCCCTTGGCGTGCTCGCTCTGCATCTCGCTTATCGCGTCTATGGGGTCCATCCCGCTGTTCTCCGCCAGCGTTATCGGTATGACCTCAAGCGCGTCTGCGAACGCCACCACCGCCAGCCTCTCGCGGCCAACCAGCTTCTCGGCGTAGTCGCGTAGTAGCCTGGCCACCTCGATCTCGGGGGCGCCGCCGCCCGCCAAGATCTTGGGCTCCTCGACGACATCCTTTACGACGCTGAGGGCGTCATGGATGCTGCGATCCGCCTCGTCTACGACGCGCTCGCTGCCTCCCCTGACGAGGATGCTCACCGCCTTGGGGTTCCTGCAGCCCTCTACAAAGATCATCTTATCGTCGCTGATCTTGCGCTCCTCGACCTGCTCGGCGTAGCCTGCGTCATCTCCGTTGAGTTGCTCGACGCTGTTCACGACCTTGGCGCCCGTCGCCTTGGCAAGAGCCTCCATGTCGCTCTTCTTAAGCCTCCTGGCCGCGAGTATGCCCTCGCGGCTGAGGAAGTGCTGCACCATGTCGTCGATGCCCTTCTGGCAGAAGAGCACGTTGATCCCCGTGTCCTTGACTCCCTTGACCATGTCCCGGAGCATCTGCTCCTCCTGGTCAAGGTAAGCCTGCATCTCCTCGGGGGTCTCGATGGCTATCTTGCTGTCGAACTCCGTCTTCTCGATCTCCATCGCCGCGTTGAGGAGCCCGATTTTCGCCTCCTTGATGAGTTTGGGCATCCCGTCGTGTACGACTTCCTTGTCGATGATGAGACCCTTGATGAGCTCGGTGTCGGTGAGCGAGGCCCCTGGCTTCTTCTCGACCTTCACGTTGTCGAGGTCCACTGTGTAGCCTCCGTTGCTCTCCTCCGCGACCTGCAGGACGGCGTCGACTGCGATGTCGCTCAGGTAGTCCCTGTAGCCGCTGACTAGCTTGCTGGCCATCGTGGTCATGCTGACCTTCTTGAGGACCTTCTTGTCCTTGGGTTTGACCTTCTCGGATATCTCCTCGAGGATTCTCAGGGCCTCCGCCTCCGCCTGCCTGTAGCCGTCTATGATGACGGTGGGGTGCACCTTCTTGTCCATGAGCTCCGTGGCCTTGCCCAAGAGCTCGCCCGTGAGTATCACGACGCTCGTGGTGCCGTCTCCGACCTCGTCGTCCTGCGTCTTGGAGACCTCTACCATCATCTTGGCGGCTGGGTGCTGGACGTCCATCTCCTTGAGCATGGTTGCTCCGTCGTTGGTGATGGTGACGTCGCCGAAGCTGTCCACCAGCATCTTGTCCATGCCTTTTGGTCCGAGGCTGGTCTTAACCGCCTCTGAGACTATCCGGGCGGCCATTATGTTGCTGCCTCGGGCGTCCCTGCCTGTGGATCGCTCGGTGCCTTCCTTCAGGATGAGGACCGGCTGTCCTTGTACACTCATATTTTCTTCTCCTTAGTGTTTTCCACGGGTATACCTAGGGGTGAATCCGCTGAAACTCTGTTGTCCGTTGTTTTTTCACAGCCCATAGGTATACCCCTTGTGGTTGTAAACCGAGAGTTGTATACCAAGGCTTATAAAAAACTTTTTGGTGGCCCCCCCAAGCATTAGACGAGGTCCCTGAGATAGATCAGGTTATTCTCCTTTCTCACGAGGCCCTCTTTCTGAAGCTCGGTGACCACGTCCCGTATAACGTCCTCCCTCAGATCGAAGGTCCGGGAGAGAGCCTCCACGCTGGTGGGGCCATGATCCACTATGTGGTGGACGACCTTCTTCTTCCTTCGATCCATCTCCTCGAGGGCGTTCTGGGTCGCCTCCAAGGCTAGGTTCCTTATGTAGAGGAGCCTCGCGCGGCGCTTCTCGACGCTGTCCAGCTCTTCGTCGATGGCCTGGATTATCTGACGTAGAGGCGGCACGTCGTCGGGGTCTAGGCTGTCCTCCTCGATGTCCTTCACCTGGGTCTCGAGGTGCTCCATGTGGTTGTCTTGCTGTATCCACTGCACGGGGTTGTTGAAGCTGATGAGCCTCTCGTTGTACAGGGCGGGGCTGAAGTCGATCTGAAGGCTGTAGAACTTGTTGAGGTGGAACACGTTCTTGTCCGCGCCCCTGCTGCTCTTCTGTCTGACTACGTCGACGAGTTCGGCGTCCCTGATGACTTTGAGGTGTTTTGCGGCTAGCTGTTGTGCTATGTTGAGCTCGCTGCTGAGCCTCAGCGTGTAGTCTGGGCCTTCGCTCAGCTTCTTTATGATGCTCCTGCGCACGGGGTTCCCTAGTACACCTACGACGGTCTCGAAGTCTCTCTTAGCTACTCGTCTACTGCCGGACACAGGTTGTAAACCAAAGGTTGTAAACCGTTATGGTTTAAAAATATTTTGAAGACGGCTCAGAGCCTCTCTATGACGGCGTCGGCCATGTTTTCCGTGGTGTCGGTGCCGCCGAGGTCCGGCGTCCTGACCCTGCCTTCCTCGAGGACCTCGAGGACGGCCGCCTCCACGCGGTCCGCTGCCTCCTTCTCGCCGAGCCACTCCAGCATCATGGCGGCGCTGAGGATGGTGGCGACGGGGTTGGCTATGCCTTTGCCCGCGATGTCGGGCGCCGAGCCGTGGACTGGCTCAAAGACGCAGAGCTCGTCGCCGACGTTGCCGCTGGGCGCCATGCCTAGGCCGCCGACGAGGCCGGCGGCTAGGTCGCTGAGTATGTCGCCGAACATGTTTGTGGTTACGATGACCTGGAACTGCTCGGGGGCCATGACAAGCTTCATGGCGCAGGCGTCGACGATGATCTCCTCGTATGTGACATTAGGATATTGTTTGGCTACGTCCCGGGCGGCCTTGAGGAACACGTCGTCGGTGTAGTCAAGGACGTTGGCCTTGTGGACGGCGGAGACCTTGGACCTGCCGTTCTTCTTGGCGTACTCGAAGGCGTATCGTACGATGCGCTCGCTGGCCTCCCGGGTGATGACCCTGACGTTGAACCCGTAGCCGCTGCCCCGGTCGCCTATCATCTTGTAGATGCCCTCCGTGTTCTCGCGGACGATCATGATGTCGACGCCAGGTTTGATGACGTGGACGCCGGGGTACGCCTTGGCGGGCCGCAGGTTGGCGTAAAGGTTGAGTCTCTGCCTCAGCGGTATGATGACCTCTTTAGCGGTGTTGCCGACGGCGGCGAAGAGGCAGGCGTCTGATGCCTTGACTCCCTCGATGGTCTCAGGGGGGAGCGCGACCCCCGTCCTCTCCTTGTGCTCGTCGCCGGCGTAGAGGAGGCTGAACTCGAACTCTAGGTCTGTCCTCTCAGCGAGCGCCTCCAGCACCTTTACAACGGCGGCCATGACCTCGGTGCCTATTCCGTCGCCGGGTATCGTGGCTATGCTGTACTTCATCTACCATTCCTCCGTCTCGTTGAGGTAAGGAACGAGCCCGCCTGCATTTAAAACCTCTACCATGAACTTGGGCAGCGGGTTGAAGCTCAGCTCCGCGCCAGTGTCGAGGTTCCTGACGACCCCTCCTGTGACGTCGATCTCCACGGTGTCGCCTTTGGACACGGCGTCGTGGACGCCGGGGCACTCCAGAGCGGGGAGCCCGATGTTTATGGCGTTCCTGTAGAATATTCGGGCGAAGCTTTCTGCGAGGACACAGCTGACGCCGGCGTGTTTGAGGGCTAGGGGGGCGTGCTCGCGGCTGCTTCCGCACCCGAAGTTGATGGCTCCCACAACCATGTCGCCGTGTCTGACGCCCTGTCTGAACGTCGGGTCGTGCTCCTCGAAGACATGCGCCGCCATCTCGTCGGGGTCTGTGAGCTTCATGTAGCGACCTGGTATAATGTAGTCTGTGTTGACATCTTGACCATACTTCCAGACTCTTCCTATGAGCTTCATTACGATACCTCCTCCGGGTGCGTTATGTGGCCGGTGAGCGCCGAGGCGGCGGCGACGGCCGCGTTGCTCAGGTAGATCTCGGCCTCCGGGCTTCCCTGGCGGCCCCTGAAGTTACGGTTGCTGGTGGCGATGCCTCGCTCCCCGGGGCCGAGGAGCCCTATGTGGCCTCCGAAGCACGCGGCGCAGCTTGGGTTGCTGACCACGGCCCCGGCGTCGACAAGGTCCGCGACTATGCCCTCACTCAAGGCTTCCCTGTATACCCCTCTGCTGGCCGGGACAACGAGGAGCCGCACGTCCCTGTGAACCTGTCTGCCTTTTAGTATGGCGTGGGCCTGCTTGAGGTCCTCGAGGCGGCCGTTGGTGCAGCTTCCTATGAACGCTTGGTTGATCTCTATGTCTGACACCTCTGTGACTGGTTTGACGTTGTCGACGTTGTGGGGGCACGCCACCATGGGCGGCATACCTGCAACGTCGAGCTTCAATGTCCGGATGTATTGGGCGTCGGGGTGGGGATATAAGGCGTCGTTTTCGTCGACGTCTACGCCGTGGCCTCTGAGCCAGGTGAATGTCTTGTGGTCGGGGCTGCAGATGCCGGTCTTGGCCCCCATCTCGATGGCCATGTTGCAGAGGGTCATGCGGCCAGCTACCGTAAGGTCGGCGACCGTCCCTCCAGTGTACTCTAGGGCCATATAGGTTGCTCCGCTTACGCCGATCTCCTTGGCCACGCTGAGCACTACATCCTTGGCGTAGACGTGTCTGTCGAGGCTTCCGTTGACTTCGACCTTGATGGTCTCGGGCACTTTGAGCCACGTCTTGCCCCTCGCCAGCACCGCGCCCATGTCCGTGCTGCCGACTCCGGTTGCGAAGGCCCCGAAGGCGCCGTGGGTGCAGGTGTGGCTGTCCGCCCCGATGACCACTGTGCCGGGCTTGACGTGGCCCTTTTCGGGCAGGACTTGGTGGCAGACGCCGCTCTCCACGTCGTAGAAGTGTTCAAGGTTCTGCTCTCTGGCGAAGCCGCGGATGATGGCGTGGACCTTGGCGGCGTTGATGCTGCTGGGTGGAGCGACGTGGTCCAGGATGACGACGACCCTGTCAGGGTCCCACACCCTGTCCGCGCCCATCTTCCTCATGGCCTCGATGGCCAGTACGCTGGTGACGTCCGGCATCATCGCCGTGTCGACCCGGGCCTTGACGATCTCTCCTGCCTCGACTCTGTCTCGCCCCGATGCTCTGGCGAGTATCTTCTCTGATATGGTGCTCATTGCTGTTTCCTCATGCTGTGGTATAGGTTGACGCCTTTGAGGTAGGCGTCGACGCTGGCCATGACGATGTCCTCGTTGACGCCCCGGCTGGTGACCACCTTGTCTCCCTGCCTGAGCCGGACCTCGACGTTGACGACGGCGTCTGTGCCGCCGGTGATGGCCTTGACGTGGTAGACCTCCAGGTTCACCGCCTGGTCGGGTTTCACCGCCTTGACCAAGGCATTGAGGGTGGCATCCACAGGTCCGTTGCCTGTGGCCGCCTCGATCATGCTCTCGCCGTTGCGCCTCATCTTCACCGAGGCCGTGGGGGTGATCCTGTTGCCCGTGGTGACTATGAACTCGTCGAGCTCGTAGCTGCGCTGCTGTTCCAGGTTCATGACCTTCGCCGCTATGGCGTATACGTCGGTGTCGCTGAGGGTGTTGCCTTGGTCGCCCAGCGTCTTGACCTGATGGTAGATGAGGTCGAACTGGTCTTTGCTGGGTTGGAGCCCCATCTCCTCGAGGCTCATGCTGAGGCCCGTGCTGCCGGCGTGTTTCCCCGAGACTATGCGGCGGGCTGCCCCGACGAGCCGGGGGTCTATACGCTCGTATGTGTTTGGGTCGCGGAGGATGGCGTGGGTGTGGATGCCGCTCTCGTGGGCGAAAGCGTTGTCGCCGACGATTGCCTTGTTGGGCTGGACGTTGACACCGGTCAACCTGCTGACCAGCATGCTGGTCTCTGTGATCCTCTCGAGGCGGAGCCCCGTCTCGACGCTGTAAAGCAGCTTGAGGGCGACCGCGATCTCCTCGAGGGACGCGTTGCCTGCTCGCTCCCCCAGGCCGTTTATGGTGGCGTGTATATGTGTGGCTCCGCCGGCTACTGCGGCGATGCTCGTGGCGGTGGCCAGGCCGAAGTCGTTGTGGGTGTGGACGCCTAGGAGGGTGTCCGGGAACTCGCGGTGGATCTCGCCGTACCACTCTGCGCTCTTCTCGGGAGTCAGAGTGCCCACGGTGTCGCATGGTGTGGCCCTGTCTACGCCGGCGTCTATGGCGTGTCTGATGACCTTCTTGAGGTAGGGCAGCTCGGTGCGGCTCGCGTCCTCTAGGGCGACTTCGGCTTTTACGCCCCGGTCCTTGGCGTGCTCCACGACGCTTGTGGTCACGTCCAGCATCTCTTCGGGCGTCTTGGTGAGCTTCTTCACTATATGGAGCCTGCTCGTGGGGATGATGATGTTGACGCTGTCGGCGCCCGCGTCTACTGCGGCGTCGATGTCGCCTTTCACGCTTCTGGTGGCGCTGCAGATCTCGGCGTCGAGCCCTGCCTGGCTGATGAGCTTGACTGCCTCCCGTTCCCCGGGGGACACCGCGGCGAAGCCTGCCTCTATCACCTTGACGCCGAGGGCGTCAAGGGCTTTTGCTATCTGTAGTTTTTTTGTGGGTGTCAGGCTTATGCCGGGGGTTTGTTCTCCGTCGCGGAGGGTGGTGTCTAGAAACTGTACTCTCTCTGGGTACTTATTCGATAAAACGATACCCCATTTGTCTCACGTACCACGTACCGTTTGTTGACGGGATTTAAGGTTAACGCTTGAGTTTGATTGTAGGTGTCGTGTTACAGGGTATTATGGGAAAAAATTTCTGGGATTTATGTGGTTGCTTGGGTGGAATGGGTGTTTTTCTGCGTGCGGTGGGATGCG
>CAZBUI010000066.1:0-10835 GCA_964495055.1 uncultured Candidatus Bathyarchaeia archaeon
GTGAACAGCGACGGCGATTCACTACTAGAGACTGGTGAAAAGTTCAAGGTAGAGATCGACTTCACTGCAATCAAAAAAGATGGACTGGACCCTGCTGCGGCTACGCATCCTGACAAGTACGCTCACCCGTACGAGGAGTTCAGGATCGAGCTAAGGCCCTCAGCGGGCGCCGTGTTGACCATCGAACGTCAGATCCCGGCCGTATACAGCACAGTCATGACCATAGAGTAGCGTCATCTCCTTCCCCTTTTTTAATTTCACCCAAAAATCAGGTTAAACCAAGAGTAAAACATGGATGATAAACCGAAAACCAATTTCAGTCAGATAAACGACGGGGATAACGACACAGTGTGTGGTGATCTATAAACCTTTTAAAAAAAATCGATGGAGGTGAGACTGATGGCTGAGGACAAGGACTCATTACTAGATTTAAAGTCAGAATTATCCGCGTTGACGACAGATCTAGGCGATGGTGAGCCCGAAGGAGAGGTCGCAGACATAGGCAGCGAGATGATGGACCTCAAGAAGCGGATGGACAAGTCTGACCAGGAGATGAGGGCCATGACCGAGGCCATGAAGTCCACGCTGCTCGACGTCCGAGCGCTGATGCAGGACATGGACAACCCGTTCAACATGCTCCGCGAGATGGGCGTGGACAAGCTCGTCAACAAGGCAGTCGAGACCGTCGAAGACGAAGTGATGAAGCAAAAGCGCGAAGAAGCGAAGAGGCGGATGGCGGGAGATGAGCAGGGACCCGCCGCGATAGTCACACAGTACGGCGGAGCCGCGCCTCTCCCAACATCCCCGCCCGCGTCTTTACCTCTGGCTCCGTCGCCGCAGCCGAGCCAGCCCACAGGAACGAGTCCATCGCCTCAGCAGCCGCCAAACCAACCAGATTCGACGCCCCCCAGGATGAGTGGAGCCCCGGCTTCACGTCCAGAGATGGGTAAACCCGCGCCTCAGCCACGGATAGGGGCAAGCCCGTCTTTGGATGGTGACCTGGATTCCCTGAGGAAGAGGGATTCAGTAAACGAACAGACAGTCCCCCTCATCTTAAACCGCATCTCTAGGACGGAAGAGGCCATCGACGAGCTCACCAACACCGTCCACGAGCTGGTGGAGGGGCTGAAAGGGGCATCGTCTTACGGCGAGAAAGCGCCCCGGCACAGACTCAGCCCCCTCGATAGATGGGGGATTAACCCGCTGGTAAGGCCGGAAAACTCCGGGGAGGTGTACTACGAGGCGTACATCAGCCTCGTTGCCGACTACCTTGTCCTTAGATTCGGTGAGAAGGGCTCAGAGGAGATACTCCTCGAAGGGATGTACAAGGAGTGGGCGTCTCCGAGGGTGGTGAGAGACATCATGGACCACCTCTCGACGAGCGCCAGAACCGCGGATAGACGAAGCGGCAGCCCATCCTTGGGACTCGGCACGATCAACTCCGACGTGGAGGACAAGATCCTGGTGACGTCGCTGTTGCGGAACCTCGACAAACCCACCGCTGAATGGACCGAGCCCACCCACCTGTTCTTGTTACTCGCCCTGGTCACGAGGGCCAGAGAAAACAAAATCGACAGGGCATAGAAATGAGCTTCCTCGACAGCGACAGCGCGAACATACTAAAACTGAACAACCCCGAGCTAGACAGGAAGATAGGCGGGCTACCCCTCCCCTCCCTCAGCCTTGTTGAAGGCCCCAACGACGCGGGGAAAACCATACTCGCCCAGCAGGTGACGTACGGGGCCCTGACGGCCGGGAAAAGAGTCGTTTACATCACCACCGAGGACACCGTCAAGGGCCTCCTAACCAACATGGAGCGGCTGAACTGGAGCATCTCGGACTACTTCCTGGTGGGAAACTTCAAGATCACCACGCTAAACACCATCAACATGAAGTGGAACGAGGAGATATCCAGATACTACCTGATAGCCCTCACCAACTACATAAGACAGCGGGCCAGCGTCTACGACGTGGTAGTAATCGACGCCATGACCCACCTGCTGACACACGCTGACGAGAGCGACATACTTGACTTCTTCAGCACGTGCAGGTTCATCGTGGACCAGCTCGGCCAGACCTTCTTCATAACCATGCACCCCTACGCCATCGACCAGGATCTGCTCGTCCGCATCAGGTCGTTCTGCGACGGCCACATAATACTGGAGATCAAGACGTTCAGGGACAGAACCGCCCTAACAATAAACGTCGCCAAGCTCAAAGGGGCGACAAAAAACGTCAACGACGTGATAAGCTTCGAGGTCAACCCGGCCTACGGCATAAAGATACTGCCCTTCTCCTCGACCAGAGGGTAGCCCGCAACCTCACTCCCTACTCTGTGTTACCACTCTATAATTCCTATAAACAATGGAACTCGCTTGAAATACGAACAGATAACCCGGAACCCTAGAGAGGTTGTTACTTGGAATCCTTCGAGGCTATTGGTAAGAGCTTTGCCGGCTACGGCACCGACGCTAAAGTCAGCGTCGAGGGGCAGATCTCCAGGCTCGAGGGGTTCAACAAGAACTGGGAGAGGCGGGTCAAGAAGAACCCGTACTTCAGGCTGTACATGAGGAGCCTCTTCAAGAAAAAGGAGATCGAGCCCCCCACCCTCGTGGACAGTCTTTCTCGGGACATGGGCGCCCTCAAGGAGCCCAACCTCATATACCCTGTCGGGGACCCCGTTTTCGTCCACATCCTGGTCGAGGGCAAGAACAAGGATCTGCTCTACAAGCCCATCGAGCCCCGGCTCATGTTCGACAGGGACTGGATACTGGCCGAGGTCGAGAAAAGGATCGCCCTCTCCATCGACGACACCATCTCCTTCAAGTCGGCCGAGGAGAAGACGGAGTACCTGAACGAGCTCCTCAAGGACATCATACTGGTCAACAGGAAGCTGAAGCCGAGGGCCAGGAACCTCGAGCAGCAGGGTGACGAAAACAAGGGGTTCCTGTCCAGGTTCAGGCAGGGCAAACTGGACAGGATCGAGCTGGATCCCCTCAGCTACGAGATGCTCAAGTACGAGATATACTGCGAGAAGGTGGGCTCAAGCATCCTGGAGCCCTTCATACGGGACATCTACATAGAGGACATCCACTGCAGCGGCCTGGGCCCCATCTACATAGACCACAAGATCTTCAAGACCATGGAGAGCACCATAGTGCTGGATACGTCGGAGGGGCTGGACGGCTTCGCTTTGAAGCTCAGCGAGATCGTCGGGAAGCCGGCGAGCCACAGGGAGCCCATCGTGGACGCCAAGATGCCTGATGGTTCGAGGCTGAACCTGGTGTACGGGGAGGACGTCTCGGCGAGGGGCAGCAACTTCACCATACGCAAGTTCGCCGCGAACCCCATCAGCATATGCCAGATCATCCAATGGGGCACCATGAGCAGCCTGGCGGCCGCCTACATATGGATGCTGTTGGAGAACAAGATGAGCATATGGATATGCGGGGAAACGGCGTCCGGAAAGACGACCAGCCTCTCGGCCCTCATGACCTTCATGCCCCGGGACTACAAGATAGTAAGCATAGAGGAGGTCCCCGAGGTGCATGTCCCGCACAAGAACTGGATACGGGAGGTCGTCAGGGACACCGGCAACGCCGGGGGCGAGGAAGGGGTCACCATGTTCGCGCTGCTCAAGGCTGCCCTCAGGCAGAGGCCCACCTACATCATCGTCGGCGAGGTGAGGGGAGCGGAGGGCAACATCGCGTTCCAGGCCATGCAGACCGGCCACCCCAGCATCGCCACGTTCCACGCGGCTACCGTGGGGAAGCTCGTCCAGAGGCTCACCAACTTCCCCATCAACGTACCCAAAACCCACGTGGACAACCTGAACGCCGCCCTGTTCCAGAGCGCCGTCCACGACTACGAGACGGGGAAATACAAGCGCCGCGTCCTCACCATCAACGAGATACTCGGCTACGAGCCAGCCGACCAGGCCTTTAACTTCATCGAGGTCTTCAGCTTCGACCCCTCCACCGACAAGGTGGTGTTCAGAGGGCTGGGCACCAGCTACCTCCTGGACAACAAAATCGCCGTGATGAAGGGGTATACGGGCGCCGAGATACGGAAGATCTACGACGAGCTGTTCATGAGGGCGGAGATACTGGAGTACATGATAGCCCTCGGAATACTGGAGTACGACGACGTGCTGGACACGATCCTCTACATCCAAGGCGTCGGCATCGAGGAGGCCCACGCGAGGCTCAGACGGCAGGCACTGATGAAGGTGGGCCACGGCATAGAGCAGGAGATCAAGAGCAAGGTGAACCAAGAGTGATCATTGAGAGGAAGCGGCTGACCAAGTTCTTCGAGGGGCTCAGCAAAGGCGACAAGATAGAGTTCGAGTTCCCCTTCTTCATGCTCTACCTGAGGTCCATCACGTCGGGCACCATCAGCAGGGTCCTCATGCTTCAGGTGGCCTCGGAGAAGCTCATCTTCAAAAGCATCATGCCCTACCTGAAGCGGATAATCGTGTTGATGACCCAGTGGCGGTACCCCCAGGCGAAGGCTGCAGAGATCATCAGCACGGAGGCCCCGACGAAGGAGTTCAGCGACTTTTTGTTCAAGTTCAGCCAGAGCATCGCCTCAGGCGAGCCCGTGAACCTGTTCATAGAGAAGTACTACACGAACTACATGGCGGAGTTCGAGTCGTCGCGGATGCAGGCCATAAACCGGCTGAAGACGCTCAGCGACGCTTACCTCCCTATGCTGAGCATCACCCTGTTCATGACCACCACGATGCTCATCTCATCTATATTCTACGACCCAGCCATAATGATACTCCTAGCCATAATGATCGTTATCATAGTGAGCTTCATACTCTACGTCCTGTCGTGGCTCATATTCCAGAACGCTAAGCCCGACGCCATACTCGTGCAGGAGCAGAAGGAGAAGCCCCCGAGCAGGCAGCGGGCCGAGCACGCCGCCATAATGAGCCTGATACTTTCGGGACTGGTGCTTTTCATACCGTTTGAGAGCCGGTTTATGCACTTCATAATAATAGGTATAATTCTGTTCCTAGGGGGTCTAGTCGGGCGGACATACGTGAACAACGTGAAGAAGAAGGAGGGGGACTACCCTGCGTTCTTCAGGTACATGGCCTCCAACCTCTCCGCCAACATACCGCTGGCCCAGATACTTCAGAGCGCTTCGGAGACCGACTTTGCGAGCCTTGACCCGGTCATCCAGAGCCTGAACAACAAGATCAAGATGCGGGTCGAGCCGAAGATAGCGTGGTGGGGCTTCGAGACGGAGATCGACAGCACCCTGATCCGGCGGGTGAACACCATCATGACGGACACCATATACACCGGGGGCGACTTGGGCATAGCGTCTAAGTTCATTGAGCAGTTCTACCACATCTACGTCACCATCAGGGAGCGGAGGTATGCGGCCGTTAGCTACCACGTGGGGCTGGTGGTGCCCCTCTACGTGATATCGGCGGCGTTGTTTGGGACCATCGACGGCTTCTTCACGTCCCTGATAGAGTTCATAGGGCAGATGGCCTCCCTGCTGGACTTCTTCTCTGTGCCCGAGATATCGTTCATGAGGCTGTTCTTCGTGTTCGCCTTGGCTTTGTTCTCACTCAACAACGTGTTCAGCGTCTACAACATGGAGGGCGACTCAAGGTTCACGGTGTTGTACTACACCGGGATGCAAATGGCTTTAGGTGGAACGATGTATTTGATAATCAGCGAGGCCGTCGCAAACTACCTGGGTGGAGTGGCTACCATATAGAGGTGATTGAATGAGCGAGTCGATAAGAAGGAACTTCGAGCCGGGGAGATGGCTGTTGGTGTCAGGAGTCATACTCAGCGTCGTGCTGATGCTGCAACTATACGCGATCAACGAGACCGTGGACGTATCGTCCATCGACAGCATCCTGGGAGGCAACTACTTGGGGTTGCTTCTCATAGCTTCGTATGTACTGACCACGGTCGCAATGGTCACGGTCGTGATTGAGTACTTCAGCGTTAAGAAGAAGGTGGACGGGCTTCTAGCCTTGACCCAGGTTCTCAGCATCATAGAGGACCTTCAGTACCCTAGTAGACAGGGGGAGGTGGAACCCGATGATGTCCAGATGGCCAAGCCCCCGTCGTATGGTCTAGACGAGGAAGAGGAGCTGTATGAGCCGGAGTCCCTGCGGGAGATCAGAGCTATGGACCCCATGGAACGGGCTTACGGTTTAATGGACGACGAGGAGGAAGCCGCCGAGACGCCGGGTGAAGCCGCCCCCTCCGAAGACGAGGGCCTTACGACCACCAAAGTTGAGGCGATGGAGGACGAGGCTGATGATCTTGAAGAGCCCGAGGAGCCAGAGCCTGTACCTGAGGGAGTCTTGGTCCAAGAACAGGCTGGACAAATGGACGCCGAGGAGGACGAGGTCGAGGGGATGCTTGGGCCGAGTGAGGTCATATCCACGCTCTCGGAGCTGGAGCGCGTTGTCGAGGAGCTGAAAAACAAGAAACCGAAGATCACGGCAGCCTAGAACTGGTTCTCGGACGCTATCCACGCCGGGATTCTTCCATATCTGCGATTCATAAACTATCTATATAATCCGAATTGAGAGTGACCAGAGATGGCGTCCTCGGTAGTATCTGAAGGCATAGTCCTGGTTGCCGTGGTCATCGCGGCGGCTGCCCTGTCTCAGGTCTTCCTCAACTCCATGGCTGGGCTGGAGCACGGGACGCTGTCCATGACGGACAGGCTCAGCGACAAGATGAAGACAAACATCGACGTGATATCGGCGGTCAACACTTCATCCACAACGGTGAAGGTGTGGGTGAAGAACACGGGCACCTCCATAATACCAGCGACGGTGGTCGAGATGGGCGACGTCATCTTCGGGAGGATAGGGGAGTACGGCCACGTCCAGTACGCCGAGTCGGGGGTGGGCTGGGATTTCGCTCTTCTGAACAGCGACGACACAAACTGGCAGGACTCCGAGACTATCGAGATAACCATAACCACGTCCTCGGAGCTGGCGAAGGGCGACTACTACTTCCGGTTCAACACCTATAATGGGGTGGACGACGAGATCTACTTCACCATAGGGGGTTAGGGATGGGTCAGTCAACGACGGTAGCCACCGCGTTCACGGCCATCATGATAGTCGCAGGGGTATCCATCCTGGTAACCTCCACGGTTTCCAGCTTCGGCGTCATCAGCAGGGGGATAGACAGCATGGTCTCCCAGAACGAGGCCGTGCTGAACGAGGACATGGAGTTCACGTCATGGAGGCTCGTGAACCCACAGACCTTGAGGGTCAACGTGACCAACACGGGGGAGACCAGCATCAGGCTGAGGGACTTCGACAAGATGGACTGCATAGTTGCCTACACTGCGTCGGGGACCAGAAGCTCCACGTGGGTGCCCTACGCGCAGGCCGGCGACACGGGCAGCCACTGGAACGTCACAAGGGTATTCTTCAACGGAGCGGAAGGAGACGAGGTGAACCCAGTGAAGCTCACGGCCCCGGTGTACGGAGGCTGGGACCCGCGTGAGACCTTGGAGATACAGATATGGCTCGAAGATATTAACCCGTCCTTCCGGTACGTAACCCTGGTGACCCCGGACGCCGTCAAGGCATCTACTGATCTATACATGGAGTACGAGGTGGGGATAGCCATAGTGACAACGGGAGACACCTACGTTGACGTCGCTCACAGCCTCGGCAGGACCCCGAAAAACGTCCAGGCCACTCCGCAGGTGGACCTCGGCGGCACAGGTTTCTGGGTGAGCGACGTGGACTCCAGTAAAATACGGATCAACATAGGTTCCTCCCTCGGGTTCGAAGTCCCCTTCTACTGGCGGATAGAGTAATCATTTGCCTCCATCAATACTTTATTTAAGATAAACCATCTACCATATATCTAGTTTATTGCATTGATTTTGTTCTATGCATTTATGATCTATAGATTTAAATTATAGATCAATGATCTATAGTTTAGATCTATTTGTTTAATGCTTCGGAGCTGAAGATCGAGCCGGTGGCGTATCTATTGCTCATAGTCGGGGCTCTAGGGGACTGGGCTTCCACCAGGTTCGGGGTCTCACTGGGTCTCGCCGAGGGAAACACGGTGGCCGCCTCGCTGATGAACAGCGGCCAGTGGATGACGACGGATTTCCTCGTGATAGCAGTCTGCATATTGGTGCCGTACATATTGAACCGGATCGTGAAGACGAAGATAGCCGGTTATTTCATCGGGTTCCCTCTTGTCGCCGGCGTGATAAAGATAGGTGTGAGCCTTTGGAACCTGAACCTCATACTATGTTAAAGTTATAGAAAAGTTAGGTGTTCACTTGTTCTTCCAGAGCAGGTTGAAGAGAATCTCGTAGCTCTTGACTATGCTCTCGTAGTTGGTCCACATGCCGTAGAGGTTGCTCTGGTCGTTGGCCATCAACAGGATCATCTCCCCGCCGTCCTTTATGAAGAAGCCCGGCATCTCGTGCTTCTTCAGGTACGCGAAGTCGCCGTTCCCCACCTCTATCTGGTCGAGGACGTAGCTGCTGGTGGGCGAGTAGTTAGTCAAAAGCCTCACCTCTAAGCCTTCGTGCACCGCCATCGCGTCCAAGTCGTCCAGGAAGGGGGTGTTGTACAGCCAGATGAGGTTGCTGTCCGATACCAGTATGTCTATCCTCTGGCGGCAGCCCTCCAAGAGCTCATTGAGCCTGACACTGATGTGGCGTTTACCCTCAAGCACTTGGAAGGTCTCTTTGACGCGTTTAACGTTCTCGGGCTCGGGGAGGCTCTTCCATATGCTCAGCAGCTCGGCCTTCCTCTGCTCCATCTGGTGGATGCGCTGACGCCTCTCCTCTATCAGATTCTCCAAGACCTTCTCGAAGGGCACGGCCACGAACTTCATGGGCCTCTCCATTACCCTGCTGATGAGCCCCTGCGCCTCCAGCCTTCGAAGGATCTTATAGGCCTCGGTCCTGTGAACGCTCAACGCCTCGGCGACGCTCTGAGCCTTGTGGGAGCCGAACCTCGCCAAGAAGAGGTAGACCCTTACCTCGTTCTTACTTAACTTGAACTTCGTCAGCGCCTGGTCGATGCTTTTCAGATCCTTCAGGTGGTCGATGGTCTCGGAGGGTATCCTCGTCCGGCTCGTCTCCCTCGTGTACACGGGGAGAAGCTCCAGCTCATCGTCCATAAGCTCGGACTTTTTCTTCTGTTTAAGTTGTCCAACCTGCATGTTTTCAGCCCGAGCAAATCCATAGCTAGAATATAAAAAGAGATTCTGGAGGGATAAACTAGTTTCTGAATCCATGTTTTTCTGGCGGATGATTCCCATGTGCCGTCTGGCTATGCTCTCCACCAGTTGAACTCGAGGAAACGGAGAGAGCCTTCAACCTCCACAGCCTTGATGAAGGACTTCCGGACGGCCGCGGCCAGCCGCCCCGACTTCACTATCTCCGCCGCGTCGATAGGCTCCTCCGAACCATGCACCTGCATAACGTACGGGGCGTGGTCTAAGCCGGGGCCCTGCTCATATACGGCGAAGTCGCAGCCATACTTTATCCCGGGCGCCACTATGTAGCCTCTGTCTCTGAGCTCACTGTAGACGACGTATTTGGCCTCGAAATCCTCGATCTCCCCCGAAAGCCTCTCCATTAGGTCTTTGAAGGCTACGTCTTTTCCATGGATATCGTTGACGGTGACCCTCTTCCTCTGCAGCAGATACAACCCCTCCACCGCATCCAGTACCAGCGGCTGAGTAAAATCCTCCCTAGGCTTCGCTATCCCCAGGGGCTTACCGTAGAACCCGTCCTCGTATAGCTCGTTGCCCCGCCTGTGATCCCAAACTATGAGGCGGTTGTCCTCGAGAAGCTGCACAGGCACGGGTTTAGGAGTCATTTTAAAGGGCTATTATCCTGATCAGGTCCGAGGCCTCGCGGACGGTGTCCACGGTGTTCTCCATGAGGTTGATCGCGTCCTTCATTATCAATTTGGCCGGCAGCTCCATCTCACTCGTGATGACAGTCATCTCTACCTTGAAATAGGCCACATCGAACTGCCGCTCCAGCGCATCTATCTCCTTGGTGAAGCCCACAGCCTTCTCACTGTTGAAGCCCAGGCTCATCATGGCTTCACGCAGCTTGATCATGGAATCGAAGGCCAGGTCCGAGAGGCTGTTGATGCCCTGAGCCACCTCTCCAGGCACCTTGTATCCGCGTCTCCGTATCTCTATGAAACGTGCGCCTATCCCCTTGATCTTGTCCATTATGTCCCCCAGCGCGCTGACGAGCCTGAAGAAGTCGTCCCTGCTCATCAACACTCCCCCGATCTGGTTGAGCTCCTCGATCAGCGAACTCTTCACGCTTCTCGAGTCGTCGATTATCTTCTGTATGTCCTCACTAGCCCCCTCGAGGGCGTTCTCGTTGTCCATGAATTTATCGGTAATAGACAGGATCTTTCTGAAGCCCTCGACGATGAGCCTAGCGTCGTCCTGACAGAGCATGAGGAGGTTCCGCATCGTACGGTCCTCTGATTCGACGGGGAATACCATAACAGCACCAACGAGTATTACTAGTAGAATAGTTATCATCGAGGGTTTTAAACTTTAAACAATTTAGCATATATTTACACTTCGAAAATACTTATAATACTTATTCCAGGGGCTCTGTCACCGTTTCTTCTTAGAGCTCGTCCACCAATCCAGGTAGTCCTGGTTGCGCTGCCTGCGCTTCTCATCCTCATCATCGTCCCTATCATAAAGCTTATCCAGGGCACGAGAAAGCTCCGCCTCGGTGTAAGTCAACCCACAGCTCTGGCAGCTGTAGTGGCGCAGCTTGGTATCCCACTTCAACTTCCCACCACACTCAGTGCAATA
>CAZBUI010000067.1:0-10695 GCA_964495055.1 uncultured Candidatus Bathyarchaeia archaeon
GTGGCCCAGCGGGAAACCCTCGACGTCCACGAGGAACAGGCTCTGGTATCCCAGCATGAAGCCCTTCTTGCCACGCCCAACCCTTGCATCCGGGTCTCCGAGGCCTCGGCCTGTGTCGTGGGGGTCCCTGCTGCTCCAGGCGGAGGTCCGTGCCGTCCATGCACGCGGCCTGGATGAGGACTGCTGCGGCGAGGGGCTGTCTGAGCATGAGGGCTCGGAGGGCGGACTC
Organism: uncultured Candidatus Bathyarchaeia archaeon; assembly: GCA_964495055.1. Lineage (GTDB taxonomy): Archaea > Thermoproteota > Bathyarchaeia > TCS64 > TCS64 > RBG-16-57-9. The sequence continues at coordinate 230 of CAZBUI010000067.1, forward strand.
GGGGTTGTACTGGACGGGTCTGCCTAGTCCTGTTGTGTGGAGCCCTTTCCAGAGGGTGGGTTGGATAGGGGTTAAATCCAGGTTCTCGAATAACTGTTTGGGAGAACCTACCTCCTTCATCCTATCTCAATTTGATGTGAGATAGCTATCCCAATAAGAGTAAATTATTTAATCAGCCCGCGCGCACTGAAATGTTTAGTAGTGGTGGGCTTATAAACTGTATGTGAGCTGTTGTGGCTGAAACACGAGACCTTGAAATAATAATACAAAACGTAGTAGCCACAGCAGCCCTCGACCAGAAATTCAACCTACTAGACATCATGAAGGTCTTCCGCAACGTAGAGTACAGACCTAAAAAGTTCCCGGGCCTCGTGTTCAGGCTTAAGAGGCCGAAGACGGCTACCCTCATCTTCAGCACAGGCAAAATGGTGTGCACCGGAGCCAAGTCTGAGAAGATGGCTCGGAGAGCCATTAAGAAGGTGGTGCGGGAGCTCAAGAACAACGGGATAATCATACTGGGTAAACCCAAGATAGTCACCCAGAACATAGTGGCCTCAGCCAACCTCCATGGCAAGATAGACCTGGAGACAGCCGCGGACATCATGGAGAACGTGATGTACGAGCCCGAGCAGTTCCCCGGTTTGATCTACAGGATGAGGGACCCCAAGACGGTCCTGCTTTTATTCACTTCAGGTAAGATTGTATGTACCGGGGGTAAGAGCGAGAAGATCGTCCACGAATCCGTACACAAACTATACGAACTACTAGACGACTACGACCTACTCTACAAATAAACTGATTATTGCGCGTGCGGGCAGACTCAATAATTGTGTGAAATGGTTTTAATCCTTATTTTATGAGTTAAGGACAATCCCGGCGCACGTATGGATCCTTGAAGTCGTAACAGCACGCTATTTTTAAACAGATCAGCAGGTAACTGCCCTTATTTTTACTTAATCATAAGTATTAAACGGTGGTACACCCCATTAAATGGTGAGAGTTTTGAAAATGTTCGAGAAGGAGAAAGAGGAGAAGCCCCAAGAGGAGCCCATCGAGGAAAAGCCCCAAGAGGAGGAGCCTGAAGAGGAGCCCATCGAGGAAAAGCCCCAAGAGGAGGAGCAGGAAGAGCCTGAAGAGGAGAGGCCTGCTAAAAAGAAACCATGGTGGAAGATCTGGTAGATTAACGAAATTTAACTTCTAATGAAAGTCTTAAGCGGTGATACGCATTCCCCATCTCCAAGATTGCCCTAAAATTAGTAAATAAGAGTTAAAACCATTTCACACAATTATTGAATCCACCTGCGCCCGGCAGCACCCCACCAAAAAAAGCTTATTCCATATAACAAGGAACAAGCCACGCCCCGCACCACCCCTCCCCCGCGAAAATTTCCCGCAAGTACCAGCAGCAAAAACACCCCCCCCCCCAAAAAAAATCGCTTATCCCCGGCAGCTAGGAACAAACCCCACCACCCCTAAATACCGCCGCTCCCCACCCACAAACCATGTTCAAAAACATACTCGCCGCCGTAGACGGCAGCGAACCCAGCCAACACGCACTGACCTTCGCCGCCGACCTAGCCCAGCAGCAGGGCGCACGCCTAATCATAATGACGGCCGCACCCCCGCTACCCCCCCTCGTGATGGAGGACATGAGCCAAGCCTACCTGCCCGATTACCAGGAACGGATCCGCGAGAGCCACGAGAAGCTGCTGACCAGCACCACGGCAGACCTGAAAAAGAGACACCCCGGCCTCAAAACAGCCTCCGTCCTCAAGGAAGGCAGCCCCGCCAGGATGATCACGGAGGCCGCCGCCGAGGAGGAAGCCGACCTCATAGTCCTCGGCAACCGAGGCACGGGAGGCACAGCCACCTGGCTCCTCGGCAGCGTAAGCCGACAGGTCACAGACAGCTGCACAGCGCCCGTCCTCGTCGTCAAAGACCAGCGGTACTGCGAAGCCAAGTAGCCCCCCTCCTTTCCTGCGAGATTCACGTTTACGCACACACGTCCATCCACCCCAGCCCAGATTACACGGAAAAACGGGACGCCGGCAGCGTTTATCAACCCCAATCCCCTCTGCCGGCAGATGGACGCCCCCGAACTCAAGGCCCTCAACGAGAGGCTGCAGGCCCTCCAGCGGAGGTACAGCGAAGGCACCTGCACAGCCGACGAGCCAGCCTCCTACATAGAAGAGATCGACAAAAAGAAGAGACAGCTGTCCGAGATCAGGGGGAAGATGTACAGCATGTACATCTCCCTTAGGCTCAAAGAGATCTACGGAGCCCCCAGGCGGAAGTAGCCTCCAACAGGCTGCTTCTGCTCGAAGCTGCAACTGGGGCGGCGTCCCCCGCCCAGAGCCAGCCGATAGGAATAAAAACAGCCTAAAAATACTCGTCATCCAAAGAGACGCGCCGCCCATCGACAGCCGCCGATAGGAACCCTCGTTCCACCGCGTTCTTTCTATACATCCCGCCCGGTACTAACACGGACCGAGATGAACCACAGAAAGCTGCTGACGCTTATGCTGCTCACAGCCGTGTTCATAGCGCCGGCGCTGCCGGCCCTGGCAGGCGCCACCGCCCCCCAGACCGCCCACGCCCACGCCGCCCTGGAGTACTACAACGCGGCCCGCACCATTCTCTACGCGAGCCTGGCCATCTCGGGGATAAACGTCGCCTTCGCGTACCACTTCTACAACAGAAAACCCCAGGGACAGGAAAAATAGCCCCCAGCCCCCAGGAGAGGCCGCGGAGGCGGCGGCCAACCACCACCCCACAGAACATACACGCGTCCAGGCACAGCTATATAAGATTTGTAGATCACCCCCACAAACAAGGCAATATAGGCGTCGCCGAGACCTCCCTACGTGCTCCGAGAGGAAAAACCAAGTTGTCAGCCACCCTCGAAAACCGACGCGTATGCGACGAGTGCGGCTCCACGGCCCTGGTCACGGACCCGGAGACGGGTGAGCTCGTCTGCACCCAGTGCGGGGCCGTCCTCGTGGAGACCATGATAGACACGGGCCCCGAGTGGCGGGCCTTCGACCTGGAGCAACAGAGGAGACTCACAAGGGTCGGCGCCCCCCTCACCCTCACCATCCACGACAAGGGCCTCAGCACCACCATTAGCTGGCAGAACCAGGACGCCACGGGCCGGAGGCTCACCCCCCAGGAGCAGGAGCGCCAGTACAGGCTCCGCAAGTGGCAGCGCCGCACCAGCAGCAACGACAGCACCCAGCGCAACCTCACCCACGCCCTCAGCGAGATGAACAGGATAGCCCACAAGCTCAACCTCCCCAGGAACGTCACCGAGACCGCCGCCATGATCTACCGCAGGGCCATCCAGAAACAGCTCATACGCGGCAGGACCATCCAGAGCGTCGTCGCCAGCGCCCTCTACATGGCTTGCCGCCAGTGCAACATCATCCGCAGCCTCGAAGACGTGGCCAGGGGCGCCAACATAACCCGGAAGGAGGCCGCCCGCAACTACAGGTTCCTGTACAAGGAGCTGGAGCAGGACGTGCCCCCCGTGGACCGGGACAACCTCATCACCAAGTTCGTGTCCAAGCTCAGGATCAGCGGCCCCACCGAGCAGCTGGCCCGGCAGATACTGGACGAGGCCGGCGACAAGAAGCTCACCATCGGCCGGGCCCCCGAGGGCATCACCGCCGCCTGCATATACATCGCCTGCAAGCTCAACATGGAGGAGCGCACCCAGGGCGAGATAGCCAAGACCGCCCAGATAACCGAGGTCACCATCAGGAACCGGTACAAGGAGCTCATCAAGAACCTAGACTTCGTAGTGGAGCTCTAACCATGAAGCCCCAGGTGCGCCACCTAATGAACCGGGACCCGGTGACCATCGACCAGACCTACACGGTCCGCGAGACCGCCCAGATGATGATCGACTTCGGCCTGGACACCCTCATAGTCACCGACCTCGGCCGGATCCACGGCGCCGTCACCTACCGGGACCTCCTGCAGTGGCTCCTGGACCCGGGCTTCGACCCCGACGACGTCACCGTGGGCGAGATAACCGACCAGTGCATAACCCTGGTGCGGCCCACCACCAGCCTCGGCGACGCCGCCCAGGTGATGCTCGAGGAGGACCGCACCACCCTCCCCGTCGTGGACGACGACCTGGTGGGATACATCAGCTTCACGGACATACTCAAGGCCGTGCACCTGGCCAAGCCCGCCGGGGCGGCCGACCCCTTCGACCCCGCCCACTACATCATATAGCACCCAGCCAACCCCATGTTTTATGTCCCTCCGACCCGAAACATCATCCATGAAGCCAGTGGTGGCTGTGGTGAAGACCGGCGCCGGCGTCAGGGAGGCCGCCCAGAAGGCGGTGGAGCTCCTCGGCGGCGTCGAGGCGTTCATAGAGCCGGGGGAGACGGTGCTGCTGAAGCCCAACCTGTTCACCGTCAAAGGCCCCGAGACGGGCGCCACCACCGACATGAGGGTCGTGCTTGGCGTCGCCGAGCTCCTCCAGCGGCGAGGCAGCCGCTGCATCCTGGGCGAGTGCCCCGCCACCGGCAGCTACGCGCGCCCCGACATAGTCTTCGACGGCCTCGGCGTCAGGGAGCTTTGTGAAGAGCACGGCATCGAGGTGAGGGTCCTCGACAGGGACCCGCCCGTCAGGTTCGCGGTGGACGGCGAGGTGCTGAGGGAGCTGTGGTTCCCCGAGACCGCCGCCACGCACCCGGTCATCAGCTTCCCCAAGCTCAAGACCCACCAGCTCACCACCCTCACCTGCGCCGTCAAGAACCTCTTCGGCCTCCAGCAGGGCGGCACCAAGGCCCACCACCACGTATCGGTGGCCAACGACCCGGAGTCCTTCAGCAGGCTCCTCCTGGACATCTACCAGGCGATACGGCCCCAGGTCAGGCTCCACGTGGTGGACGCCCACGTCGCCATGGAGGGGGAGGGCCCCACCGCTGGGGACCCCGTGCAGCTGGGGCTGGTCATCGCCGGCGGCGACGCCGCGGCCGTGGACCTCGTCTCCTCCGCCGTAATGGGCTGGGACCCCATGGACGTAGGCACCAGCTACCTAGCCGCCGAAAGGGGCCTCGGCCCCGGCAGCCTCGACGACGTCGAGGTGGTGGGCGAACCCATAGAAGCGGTGAAGCGCCGCTTCAAGAAGCCCCAGATCCACAGCGACGGCGAGATGTTCGTCAGGATAAGGATGCCCATAAGCTGCGACCCGGACAGGTGCGTGGCCTGCGGCGTATGCGCCCAGGTCTGCCCCGTCGGCGCCATAGAGGTCCGCGACACGCCCGTGTTCGACTACACCCGCTGCATCCAGTGCTTCTGCTGCGCCGAGCTCTGCCCCCAGGGAGCCCTTAAACCCGTGAGGCCCGACGATTAACCATGTGCACCTTCTGCAAGATACTGGAGGGGGAGGCCCCCGCGTACATCGTCTACGAGGACGAGCTGACGGCGGCTTTCCTCGACGCCAACCCGGCCGCCGACGGCCACACCCTCGTCGTGCCCAGGCACCACGAGGCCCGGATAGAGCGGTTGCCCCCCGAAATCTACGAGGCCGTCTGGGCCACCGTCAAGCGGCTCATCCCGCCCATAGAGAGGGCGATGGACGCGTCGGCGTCCAACATAGACGTCCACAACGGCCGCGCCGCCGGGCAGCTCATCCCCCACGTCCACGTGCACATAATCCCCCGGAGGAGCCAAAGTGGCATGATCACGGACATGGCCAGCAGGCTGAGGCCCCGGAGCCAAGAATATTTCGAGGAGATGGCGGAAAGGATAAGAAGAGAGGTTAACCGGTGAGATGCCTGGGGAAAGGCCAAGCCTTGAGGGAGCCTTCCAGATACTTTACGTCCCTGAAGCCTAGCCCTCTGAGGATCCTCTCCGCGCGATAGGCGCGGGCGCCTATCGCGCAGAACGCTACGATCTCCTTGTCCCTCGGTAGCTCGGTATAGCGCCTCCTGAGCTCGTCTACCGGTATGTGCACCGTCCTCGGATCCCTGAAAGTCTGGGCCTCGTACTCGCCGCCGCTCCTCACGTCGAGGAGCATGAAATTCGTGTCGCTGTCCAGCATCTCCTTCAGCTCCAGGGGACCTACGCTGTGGCTGATCCCCTGTATCTTGTTCCTGAGGACGTTGGCGGCGTGCGCCAACGCGTCTATGGCCGTGCTGTACGCCGGGGCGTAGCCCAAGTCGATGTCGGCTAGGTCTTTCAGGTTGGAGCCGAACTTCATGGCCGTGGCGGCCACGTCTATCCGTTTTATGCCGTCGCCCTTCCCGGCCACCTGGCAGCCCAGCAGCCTGCAGCTCTCCCTGTCGGCCACGAGTTTTATCACCGTGTGCTCTGCGCCGGGGATGTAGCTGCTGTAGTCATGGCGTGGGCAGACGGCTGTAACGACGTCGTAAAATTCTTCTCTGGCCTTTTCCTCGGTGAGCCCCGTGGTGCCGCAGTGGTAGTCCAGCACCTTGAAGACCGCGGTGCCGTTCACCCCCGGGAACTTCGTCGGTATCCCGTGGATGTTGTCCGCTATTACCCTGCCGTGCTTGTTGGCGGTGCTGCCGAGGGGTGCGTACACCTTCTCGCCGGTGATTAAGTGGGTGCACTCGACGCAGTCGCCGCCGGCGTATATGCCTGGATCGCTTGTCTGCATGTGCTCGTTGACGGCGATGGCCCCCGTCGGCCCTAGGGCGAGGCCCGCGTCGGCCGCCAGCTCGGTGTTAGGGCGGACCCCTATGGCCATGATCACCAGGTCTGCCTCCACCCTGGTTCCGTCGGCTGTCTCCACCGCCGCCGCCCGGCCTGCCTCGTCTCCGTGTATCCTGTTCACGGGGTTGCCCTTCACCACCTTCACGCCGTTTTCCTTGAGGTAGTTCTCCAGCAACAGCGCCATCTCCGTATCAAGGAGGCTGGGCACCAGCCGTGGCATCATCTCTAGGATGGTGACCTCGCAGCCCCTCGCGACGAAGGCGCCGCAGGTCTCTATACCTATGAGCCCGCCGCCGATTACGGCCACCCTCCTGGCGCCGCGGTCTACGGCGTCCTTTATTGCCTTGGCGTCGTGGGGGTTGTAGAGCCTGTGGACGCCCCCGAGGTCTACGCCGTCCATCCGTGGCACGATTGGGCTGGCCCCCGTCGCCAAGACGAGCTTGTCGTAAGGGATATCCCTCTTCTCGCGGGTCCTGAGGTCCTCGACGGTGACTGTCTTGGCTCCCCTGTCGATCTTCATGGCTTCCGTCCTGTCCAGCACCGTGAAACCCATGTTGGCCTTGAAGTACTCGGCGTCCCTGATCGTTTTTCCTCCCAGGAGGCTGCCCCACTCCTCTACCACGTCCTCTATGTAGAAAGGCATCCCGCAACCCGCGTAGCTGACCAGGTCTTGGCGCTCGACGACGGTGATCTCGGCGTCGGGCCTCAGTCTGCTGAGCCGGGCAGCCGTCTTCGGCCCCGTGGCGACGCCTCCTATGATGAGAACCTTGATGGCTGTGTTCTTCAACTTGAATCTCTTCACATTATTCGTGCTCCTATAAAACATATCGATATTGATCCCCAGGCTGTCGATATGTTGTTAAGCCGCTGCTCCGTGGTAGAGGATATGAGCATCCTCTTCGAGCCCTACAGGGTAAGGAACCTCTACTTAAGGAACCGTTTCATGAGGAGCGCCACCACCAGCGCCTGGGCCGACGAGGAGGGGGTAGTCAGGGACGCCCATGTGCGCCTCTACAGGGACCTCGCCAGGGGCGCCGTCGGCCTCATTGTCAAAGGCCACCTCTACGTCGCGGACAACGGGAAGGCCCACGACGGCATGGCGGGGATAAGCAGCGACAGGCACATACCCATGCTCCGCCGTCTCACCGACGCGGTCCACGGGGAGGGCGGCAGCATCGTGGCCCAGCTCAACCACGCAGGCGTCGTCCACAGGCCCGACAGGGCGGGGCCCAGCGGATACAGCGAGGACGGCTGGACTGCCCGGGAGATGACCGTGGACGAGATAGAGGCGGCGGTGGAGTCCTTCGGGGACGCCGCCGAGAGGGCTATGCAGGCGGGGTTCGACGGCGTACAGATCCACGGCGCCCACGGCTACCTCATAAGCCAGTTCCTCAGCCGTCACGTGAACACGCGCACCGACCGCTGGGGCGGCAGCCCAAGGAACCGGATGAGGCTCCTCATGGAGGTATACGACGAGGTCAGGGCCCGGGTCGGGAACCACCCAGTGCTCCTCAAATTGAACTGCGACGACTTCAGCCCCCCCGGGTTCACCGTCGAGGACAGCGTCAGGGTGGCGGTGGCCATAGCCGAGAAGGGCGTCGACCTCATAGAGGTCAGCGGCGGCGGGAGGGGGCAGCGGGAGGAGCTGCGGGCCCGAGCCCGGCACCGCGACCCGGCCTACGCCGAGCTGGCGTTCGCCGGCCACGCCTCGAGGATACGGGACGCCACCCGGCCGACGCCCATGGCGCTGGTCAACGGGTTCAGGCGCCTCGAGACCATGCAGAAGGCGGTTGACATGGGGCTCACGGACGTGGTGAGCATGAGCAGGCCCTTCATCAGGGAGCCCGACCTGGTGAGGAGGCTCCAGCACGGCCAGCAGATGGTCTCCTGCACCAGATGCGACGCGTGTAGCGGCGACGACGTCTTCGGGAAGACCATGCTCAGGTGCCAGCTGGAGTAGCATCCATTTTTTAACCATGCCACGCCTCTATTTGCCATGGCTTCCTTGGCCGGCCGCGCACTGGGCTTCATAAGGCGGCAGAAGAGGCCGTTCAAGGTCAACATAGTCAGGAACATTCTGCAGTACTTCTCTATAGGCCTGACCTACCAGTACCAGAGCGTCTACATCTCGGAGCTCGGCGCCTCGGCCATGGAGGTCGGGTACGTTAACAGCGTCGGCGGCCTAGCCAGCACCCTCATAACGCTGCCCGTTGGCTGGCTCGCCGATAGGCACGGCATCAAGAGGATGCTGCTTACAGCCCTTCCGTTGATGGCGGTGGGCTACGCCGTCTTCGGCATCGCCCAGAGCTGGGAGATCACCATGGCCGCCCTCGTGCTCACGTCCCTGAGCACCTCCATGGCGATGACGGTCTGCCCCATGATATGCGGGAACACGTTGACCAGCGCCGAGAGGGCGACAGGGATGCAGCTCTGCGACACCCTCGCCGCCCTCCCACGGATAATAGCGCCTGTGGTGGCCGCTTTCATCATATCCCGTTTCGGCGGTTTATCGGTGGAGGGCATCAGGCCGCTATACTGGCTGCAGACGGCGGGCATCGCCGCGGCCGCCGCCGTAATCTACCTTTGGTTCCAGAACCCCGTCGCCCCCGGGGGAGGAGGACGCAGGAGCCTCGCGGAGGGCGTCAGGAGGATACTCGACGAGGGCACCACGGTGAAGAGGTGGATACTATATCAGGTAATATCCGCTTTCCCCATGTACCTGGCAATATACGTGCCCCTCTACGCCCGGGAGTTCAAGATGGCGGACCAGTACACCCTGGGCATGATGGACACCGGGTTCTACGTCGTGGTGACGCTCCTCGCCATACCCAGCGGCATACTAGCCGACAGGATAGGCAGGAGACGCCTCATAGCCCTAGTGACGCCCCTATACTGTCTCTCGATGCTGCTCTTAGTGTACGCGGACGGCGCCCCGCTGCTGATCCTCGCCGGGCTACTCAGCGGCTTCAGCTTCGTCTCCGGGGTCACCGCCGGTGCGATATCCGTTGAGCTCGTGCCCAGGGACCTGCTTGGCAGCTGGTTCGGGCTCCACGGCCTGTTCAGGGGGATCATAAACATGGGCAGCCCCATACTCGGCGGCCTCCTCTGGAACAGGCTGGGCCCGGAGTACGTGTTCTACTTCCTGGCCGCCTCCCAGATGCTGAAGCTGGCTGTACTCTGGACGGTGCCTGAGACCACGCGGAGGGTGCCTCCGTAGACGCTTGTTACTGCAGCAGTAATAATCCGCCAACAACAGGCGGTTGACGATAGAAGTTAAACCCTCCATGCGTATCCTTAATCATGTTATCTGAGACCGAGAGACGGGTATTCGAGTACATCGAGTCCCACAGGGACGACATGATCGGCTACCTGCGCAGATTGGTGGCCGTAGACACCCAGACGCCGCCGGGCCATAACTATGACGTTATCTGTGAGCTGATGGCGGACAGGTTCAGCGAGCTGGGCTGCGAGACCAGCGTCCACGAGGCCACCGAGGAGTACATGAGGCTCTCGGGCGCCGACTTCCTCGGACTGGAGGGGCCCCGCAGCAACGTCGTGGCCCATTACAGGGGCAGGGGAGGCGGCCCCACGCTTCACATAAGCGCCCACATCGACTGCGCCGCCATCCAGGAGGAGGGGTGGACCGTGGACCCCCTCGGCGGCGAGGTCACAGAAGACACGCCGTACGAGAAGAGCATGTGGGACAGGGGCGGCGGATACATCTGGGGCAGGGGTGTCGCCGACGACAAAGGCGAGATAGCGGCCATGACCTT
>CAZBUI010000068.1:0-10665 GCA_964495055.1 uncultured Candidatus Bathyarchaeia archaeon
AAGGGGAATGATAGAGGAGAAGACGAGGGAGGAGAACCCTTCAACATAAGAGCTCGGATTAAAAGAATCAAAATTTAACTTAATTCTATGTAGTTATTGCTATCAATTTCGTGGAAATGTCAAAATAAGCTTCATAGGAGTATTAACTTAACATGCATGCTCATCGAGCTAAACACATACAAAAATTTTTAGAGGGTTCTAGGCGTTGTTGGTGCCTTTGAACTGGCTCATGTAGAGGTTGTAGTAGAACCCTTTTTTCGCCAGGAGCTCGTCGTGTGTGCCGCGCTCTATGATCTCGCCGCCGTTTATTACCAGCACCATGTCGGCGTTCCTGATGGTGCTCAGACGGTGGGCGATGACGAAGCTCGTCCTCCCGTTTGTGGATCTCCACCAGTCTTATGCCTTCGTCGGTCAGGGTGAACCGTTTCAATGTCTTGTCCTCGTCCTCGTGGGGCATTATGAGGTCCTTCTCCTGAAGGCTGGCGAGCAGCGGGTACATGCTGCCCGGGCTTGGCCGCCAGTCCGTGTAATCGTATATCTGCTCTGTCAGCTCGCTGCCCGACATGGGCTCCTGACTTAGTATGTTTAACGTGATGTGGCGCAACATCCCCTTGGGCACGCCTATGCGTCTTCTTGGTCTGCGGTGTCTATGCATGGCAGACCAACTCGAATATCAAATTCGATATCGAATCCGGTATCTCCTTATAAATCTTCCTAAGACGCTTGATCAGAAAATTGAATTCTCATAACCGTCAACATCGGCCGCCTAACACAACCTCATTGTTTTTTATCTAACTGGAAATGATTCAGCAGTCCATACGGATCATTTTTAGTTTTCATTCGATTATTCTAGCTTTTTTTAATATGCTTCGTATTGCCTCGATTAAGCTAGGTTTTTAGATTTCAGTTATTTCTGCAGATTTATTTTAACCCGTCTCTGTTAACATGCTGGTTCTCTTTTGAAGTGCTTCAAGGTTTCAGCTACGGCATGATTCTCTTATTTTTATTTCTACGTATTAATAGCTTTATTTTGCGTATTTCAGATATTTTTTAGGCATTTTCTCGGTTTTTTGATGCTTAATACCATTGATAGATATTCAAAATACCGTTTTTTCGATGCATAATTATTTAGAGGATTTCGACTTGGACTTGATCCATGAAGAGGCTCCCACTTATACTTGCTGTCACGATATTAACGGCCTTTCTTGTGACACCTATCCCCGCCTCTGAACCAATCTACGAAGCCACCGTCATCGGCATCGACCCCGAAAAAATATGTCCGGTGGACATAACCTACAGGTTCTCCAGGAGAAGAAACATGACCCGGGAGGCATATCTGGGAGAAGAAGTCTGTCTAGGCTCACTCGCCGTCGGCAAGACGGTTCAATGGAAGCCGCTGCCAGACGATAAGGCAGTCATCGTGGGCCCCACCTCATCCTCGCCGCCACCAACACATGAAACAGAGCCCTCAGGAATAGCTAGGGTAACGGTCACCGTCGAGACCGACGAAGGTCAGTCCGTCTCCTTTGAGCTATCTCGGGACGACTGGTGCGTCGAAGAAAGGTGTCTATGGTTGAATGCGTCCATCGAGGTCTCGGATCTTCTGGAGCCCATGCCGGAGAAGACGGTCATGTTCGTGACGCACATCGGCGTCGATTCCATGGATATAATAGAGCCGTACCTCGACGAGTCCAGGTTCAACGTCCTCAGGTGGAACTACGTGTTCCCCGACTTCCCCGTCTGGGGCGACTACTTCAACTACCGGTCCTCAGACGCCGAGATCCGTGCAAGGCTAGCCGAGTTCAAGGAGCTGGGCTTCAGCAACATAATATACGTGGACGTCTCGGAGAGCCACCGAAGCGTGTCCCATCGGTGGAGCGGCTGCGTGCTGGAGTCAGGCGACTGGTGGAGCCTCATGACCTTGGACCCTTCCAAGGCGTGGTACAGGTATCTGAAGGATGGCATGCTGGAGCTTACCGAGAGGTTCCCCGAGATCGACGGCTTCGCCATCGACCGGCTGGACAGATGCTACACCGCGCAGGAGGCTGCCTGGGCGGCACAGCTTCTGGACGACGTGAGGGACGAGGCGGATATACGCGTGAAATACGTGATGAACAGCCTTCAGCCCTGGCAGACTGAGCTCGCGTCGATGGCTGTCTTCATAGGCAGCGACGGAGTGGTCCCCGAGGAGCCACACCTGTCTCGGGCCATCGAGGACTACGGTAGGTTAGCCGAGTACACCGAGTATGGACGGTTCTACGTCAACCCGTTCATGGATCTATGTGACGAGGAGCTCGTCGAAGGCTTTGACGCCATACTGGAGAGACACGACTTCGTGTTCCTAGACGACTACAAGGTGCGTCTCGTGGACAGGATATTCTCTGCTACACACCTACCCTAACTGAATAGTGTTGAAGGATGGGATGTTTGTGAACTATTGGCCGTAGGGCTTCTTGAGCCACTGGAGAAGCTCCAGGGTGTAGCCTTCTGGGTCTTTGAAGATCAAGACCTTCATCTCGAGGTAGTCTGGCTCAATTGGGGGGCTCAGCTCCAGGCCCCTGTCCTTCAATCTATGGTACCAGTCTTCCACGTCTTCTACGAACAGGGAGAGCATCACCGACTTGTGTTCGGCTGGCTTCATGCTGCCTCTGCTGCCGTCCACGAGGCCCACGTGGACGCCGTCATAGACCTTAAACAGCTGGGCGAACCCTACGTCGAGTACCTTCTCGAAGCCCATCGTCTCGCCGTAGAACCTGGAGGCTTCATCGATGTCGTCGTAGTAAAAGAACGTGATTGAGCCGTCAATAGCGGAGTTCATCGATATTTGATACGCTTCTCAAGGATAAAAATGGGTTACAAATGTGGTTGAAAGGGCTATATTGTGACGCGGTACCTGTCCATGAGCTCCTGACGCTTGCCCTCGTTCCACCCCGTGACATCCGTGTAGTAGCCCGTGATCCGGCTCCACCATCTGACGTTCTCGCTGCCGCACGTCGGACACTTACTCAGCATCCCAGCGGCCGTGGTCTGGCACTGGCTGCAAACCGTGAGGTCCTTGGTGTAGCTGAAGTACCCTATCTGGCTGTTGCGGCAGATGCGCTGCGTCAGCTTGTACAGAGCCTCCGGGTCCGACGCGCTCTCCCCTATCCAGGCGTGGAATATGTTGCCGCCGCTGAGTATGGGGAAGAACTTGTGCTCTATGTCGATCCTCTTCCCTAGGGGCACCTTGGCTCCAACGTAGGTGTGGGTGCCGTTGGTGTAGTATATGGGTAGGTCACGGTTCCTGGGAGCCCCGTTGATCTGGCTTACGTCGCCCTTCACCATCTCCCGGGCCATGTTCTTGTACCCTGGGTTTAGGTAGTCGGCGACGGCAAAGGTCTGGGCCGTGCTCTCCGCCGGCGTCCTGGCCAGCATGACCTTCCAGCCGCTCCTCATCTCCAGCCCCTTCCTGAACTTCTCCAAGTCCAGCAGCAGCCGGACGGCCAGACGCACCGCGTCGTCCGCCTCGTGGAGCTGGCTGCCGGTGAAGTACTGCACCATCTCGTTGATGCCCACCACGCCTATGACGTTCACCAGCTCGCTGAAGTCCACGGCCGGCGGCCCCTTCTGGCCCGTCCTGGGATCCCGGGGCGTCTGGGTGGCAAAGGGAACCATGCCGCTGCCGATGGTTTTGTCCATCCAACGGCGCTTTGCCTCGAAGACCCCCATGGCCAGCCTCATGTTCTCCTTGGCTGCGGCCAGTAGCTTGTCGTAGTCACCGTTGGCTCTGTAGGCTAGCCGGGGCATATTGAGGCTCACCACCTGCCAACCTCCCATGCTGAAGTGCATACCGTCTTGGAACCAGAGCTTCTCCTCGAAGTGCTCGTCGGTCTCCGGCGTGTTGGCGAACTGGTAGGCGCAGCACTGGTAGCAGCTTATGCCGTTCCCGTAGCCGCGGTACGCGGGAAGCATGTTGTCGAAGTAGGGGGCACCGAACTTGCTCACCGCCTCGTGGACCAGCAGCCAGAGGTCGTCGTACTCCGGCTTGAAGAACTCGGGGCTCACGTAGTTTTCGTTCTTGGGGAAGTTGAAGGGCTTGCCCCAGTAGTCGCCTTCCAGCGCGACCTCGTTTATGGCTCGGAAGAACTGCTGGACCTCGTCCTCGTAGTCGCCGTAGGTGTCCGGCCCCACCCTGCCCCTCATGACCACGGGCACGTCCCTCCATATCTTGGGCACCCCCATGGGCAGCTGGATGTTGCTGAACACCAGCTGGCCGCCGCGGGTGACATAGGTCTGGGTGAGCTCGTAGAACATCATCTGGGCTAGCTGCTTGATCTGCTTGTAGTTCAGGCCCCTCATGAACGGCGCCAGGAACATGGTGTAGTACATGAAGCCCTGTCCGCCGCTGAAGTTAGTCTGACCGGCGGCGAGGATCTTGACGCTGTGGAGTATGGCCACCTCGGGCTGCTTGGCGGGGCCGGCCACGCTGCTCTGGTAGCCTTTTCCGTCAGGCAACAACCCATAGTAGAGGAAGTACCTGAGGTCCCAGTCCTGGCAGAACGGCCTGGTGCCGAAGTACTCCAGTGTGTGAATGTGTATGTCTCCCTGGTGGTGAGCCGTCGACAGCTTCGGGTCCATGAGCAGCAGGTACTGCTCCTTGCTCAGCCTGTCGGCCTTCTTCTTGTGCACCGTCTCGGGGTTGGGCTGGAGGTTGGCGTTCTCCTTGGCCTCGAAGCCGTTCCCTGTGTCGATCTGGTACGCGTCGTAGAGGGGGGCTCCTACCCTGGTGAGCAGGTTCCTGTAGATCTGGAACTCGGGTATCTCGTGGCTCCACTCAAGCAGGATGTTGTTCGTGACCTCCCTCACCATGGGCCCAGACACGTATCTGGGGCGCGTCAACCTGATGCGGCGCTCGACCTCGTCGGCGACCTTCTCGGCCGTCAACTCGCTTATCGCCGGGATGTCGAACATCTTCTCAGCCAGCGTGGTCTCCCTGTCGAGCATGTCAATTATCCGAGTCTTTTCCCACGGGATCAGGTAGCCGTCCGTGGTTCTGACCATGGGCATGCCCATGTAAACGTTCTCTGTGAAGAACTCCTCTATCCTCCGCTGGTAGGGCGGCAGATCGCGTTTCCTAGCCATCCAATACCTCCAAAACTAAATCCTGTTTCAACTCTTCCCCCTCAAACAATCTCTCGGAGGGCTCCACCCTGGCGTTGTCGCCTAACGTCAATATGGGTGGGTTACCGAACATGTTCATCATTATGAAATCCGTCTGGGCCTCTGTGTCAAACCATCTGGCCTCGAAATCAATATCGCTACTCTCTAGAAATTTCTTCAGCTTATCGCATTTGGGGCAATCAGGTAGAGAGTATATCGTAATCTTCATTTTTACTGCAGCAGCCTCCCCAAGTGCTCCTCTGTGGATGGAGAGCACTACATGTAGACGAGGATATTACATAAATCGTTCTATATTATCTTAATCATCCATTCTCTAATACTTCAAGTTGTCTCCGGTAGAATAATCACGATATCCTTGGATTGTATGCGATTGTCTCAAGGGTCTTAAATCATAAGTGGTATCGTCACTCGATTCGCTAATTTTTATATATTCCACGCCGTAATGGTTAATCGATTAATAAGAGAATATTCGTGAACCGCCATGACGATAATAATCTGCCTCGTGGGACAACATTACCGTCGAGCCTTCGACGGGATAAGGTACTGGAGCAAAATACATGGAATAACCAAGCTGTACCTTCTCCACAGCGACACGGAGGCAGAGGACAACCCCTTCGCTTACATGAGCAGGACCAACGCCGAGGAGCTGAGGGAGAAGCTGGAGATTCTGGACCCTATAATGATGGCGTTTAACCCCATGGAGCAGAGGAGCGTCTTCCGCGTCATTTACGGGATCATGAGCCAGGCGAGGGACGCGGGGGAGGAGGTGCTCATAGACATCACCAGCACAACCAACACCGCCATGGGGATCGCGCTTACCATCGCCCTCATGTTCCGGAACGCCCGCGTCTACAGTGTGCCGAGTGCGGACCCCGGCTGGTACGTCAACGGCAAGCCCGGGGACCCCGCCTTCGAGAGGTGGTTCGAGCGGGCGCGGGACCAGCCCAGCAGGGACCCCACTGAGATACAGCTCCCCGGCTACAGGCTGGAGCCCAGCAGCAAGCACGAGGAGAAGGAGTGGGAGCGGGAGAAGAAACTGCTGGTGCTGCTTAGGGAGCACGACGGCGAATCCGAGAGCATCAGCGACATCATCAGATGGTTCGGCCACAAGAAAGCCAACAGCACCCTCCGGAACAGGTTCAGCAGGATCGTGGCCCGGCTTGAGATGAAGGGTCTCGTGGACGCCGAGAAGGGCAGCAAGATGAAGGTTATAAGCCTCACCGAGTTTGGCGCAATATTCGCGGAGGCCCTCGCCGAGGACGCGGAGTAACACGAGACACCCGGTTAATTTTTTGGTACAAAAGAACGCCTTGGCTCATGACGTTCTTTTCTTAACTCTTTAACTTGTGAAGCGTAGAAGAATGGACCATAATATGGGCGTCTTGTGGAGGTCTTAGAGATATTATGCTGGTCGTGGCTCGTCAGCTACCTTTTTATTGGGAGCCCCTAACAGATCGCTCACGAACTGAGGTGACAGTATGAAGGCACAGGTGACGTTGACCCCCGCCGAGGGGAAGAGACTCATAGCCAAGGCAGTGTCCTGCATGGAGTCGGTACAGAACGCCTACCGAGAGGGAACCCTCATCATCGCCACGAGCACCACCACAGGCTACGTGGCCGAGGAGCTCGTAGGCGAGAAGATCAACAAGGGGATGTTCACTGCCGGCGTCGTGACCAAGGAGGGCGCCAGCATAACCGAGGCCGAAGGCAGGTACAAGCACCATGTGTTCCATAAGGGAGAGCTTAAGATGTGCTCCACACCCGAGCTCGTGCCGTATCTATCGAGGATGGGCCCGGAAGACGTCATGATAAAGGGCGCCAACGCCATCGACCCTTTCGGCTCCGCCGGCATACTTCTAGCAGGCTCCGGTGGAGGCACCATAGGGACCGCGTGGGGCCACCTGACGAGGAACGGCGCCCAGCTCATCATAGCGGCGGGGCTTGAGAAGCTGGTGCCGGGGCCGTTGGACGGCGTGGCCCCCATGATGGGCACGGAGGTTATAGACAAGGCCATGGGCTGGAAGTGCGGCATGATGGTGGTGCAGGGCCAGATCATAACCGAGATGGAGGCCATGAAGCTGCTCTTCGACGTGGACGTGATACCGGTGGCAGGCGGAGGCATCGATGGCGCCGAGGGATGCAAGATATTCCTGCTTGAAGGCCCCGCCGACAACGTGGAGCTGGCCTATGAGGTTCTCTCGGGCATCAAGGGCGAGCCTAAGATCACCACAAGTGTCATGGATAAGCCCGAAAACGCGTAGAGCCTAGACGTTCCACTCCACGTCTTCCGCGTCGTGGAAGCGGGCGAACATCTCTATTTCTCTTGACAGCTCATCCTCGTAGTGTTCAGTGGGCTCGAAGTCGTCCTCCACCCAGTATCCGCGAATGATCATAACGTTGTTCTCCCGATCCATCTTGGGCTCGACCCGCCCGACGAGGCGGTCCCGGTAGAGAACCGGCAGGTGGTAGTACCCGTAGACTCGCTGATCCTTGGGTACATAGGTCTCGAGGCGGCACTCGAACCCGAAGAGCTCCATGATCCTCTCCCTGTTCCACATCATGTTGTCGAAGTAGACGAAGAGCCTAGCTTCGTCGAAACCATAATCTTGGTCCAGCTCCTCAAGCCTATCCGAGTCCCCGGGGAGACAGTAGTACGGGTTCTTTTCCCCCTCGACGCTGTGCTTCACGGCCTCGCCCTCAGAGACGAGACGGTCTAAAAGTTTCTGCAGCTGCCTAGATGTGCGGCCCAGCTTCACTGACCATGGATGATAGTATTTTCTTACCTCTTGAGGCTTCACCAGCCCCAGGCAGCTCATGGTCTTCAACGCGAAGAACCTAACCCTCTCGTCGTCGCCTGGCTCCGAGGTGTCCACGCCGGCTGGCAGCACGTTCTCGGCTAGATCATAGTATTTCTGGAAGTTCTCTCTACGATCGATCAACAGAATCCCTGCGCCGAAAAGGAGCTCAAGCGCCAGCTTGGCGGGCTTCCAGTTCCACCAGCCGCCTTTCCTCTTGGGTCCCTCGAAGTCTTTGGACGAGAGGGGGCCCTCGTCCTGCACCCTTTCGAGGACCCTGTCGAGGAGTTCGGGGTCGGCCTTGCTTCTCTTGGCGAACTTTGCCCTCATCTCCTCCCTTCTGACGTTCATGGACTCGATGTAGTACCTGTAGTCTTTGAACGGGATGTAGCAGGCGGAATGGGCCCAGTGCTCGAAGAGTAACCTGTCCCTGTACGCCAACGCGTGTAGGTGTTCCTTGTCGTATTGGCCGAGCCTCGTCCACAGTGTGAAGTAGTGGGCCCTCTCGACGACGTTGATGGTGTCTATCTGGAGGCATCCGAGGCGGCTCACTGTGTCGTAGACGTCGGTCTTATCGACGTGAGCCGGGTACCTGCCTACGCCTTGTTTCTCCAGCATCAGCCGTCTTACCG
The DNA here is from genome assembly GCA_964495055.1 of uncultured Candidatus Bathyarchaeia archaeon. Lineage (GTDB taxonomy): Archaea > Thermoproteota > Bathyarchaeia > TCS64 > TCS64 > RBG-16-57-9. Next base: position 8,588 of record CAZBUI010000068.1, read on the forward strand.
TCTCTCTGGTTAAGGGCAAAACACAGGATTAGGCGTCTAAGGGTTTTTAATGGTTGTCCAGACACCGTCGAGGGGTGGCCTCATGGAACACTGACGGACTTTGGCTCCCTTGTACTTGGGGTGATCTTTTAACGGCAGACGTGCACAGACAAAGCTTCAGTCACTTCTCAAACGCCAAGTCGATGACGCGGTCAAGCTTGTAGATCGCCGCCGAGTTTCTCCCCGTCCTATCTATGAAAACCGTGTCCATGCCCAAAGCCTCGGGCTGTCGATGTCCCACCTCGGGTCGTCTCCTACGAACAGGCAGTCCTCTACCTCAAGCCCCAGCCTTTGTAGGGCGTGCCTGAAGATTCTGGGGTCTGGTTTCCTCCACCCCACGTCACCGCAGAAGACCGCTGCGTCTACGAGTTTAGACAGATCGTGGCGGTCTAGCTCGCGCCTCCACATGTGCGCCGGGCTCCCCCACGGCGTGTTTGATATTATGGCCGTTTTCACTCCCATTTCACGGAGAGCCTTGAGGGTGAGTTTTGCGTCGTCGTGTAGCCTCGCGGATCTGAATATGGGTCTCATGAACTCGATGCACAGTTCGTCCAGCAACACGGCGTCTGTGACTCCGAAGATCGTGGAGAGGCGTAAACCGAGGGGATACACCTTGTTTCCCGGTGAGCCGTGGTCCTGTTCCTTCACCCTCAGCCAGATGCCCGATTCATCGGGGATAGTAACGCCTCTCGAGGTTAACTCTTCTCTACAGTTCTCTATGGCTTCACGGAGTATCGAGGGGAACTCCTGTCTGCTGTAGTAGCTTATGAGGGTGTTACCCAGATCGAAGAATACCGCCTTCTTCACGTGGGCAGCCGCCACACCTGTATTGGGGTGATCAAGGATAACGTTTCTCTGTTTGTCGCGGATGAGTTGAGTTGGCTGAAAAGGATAGAGCTATCCTTTAAAACACGCGCTGTATTGTCTGAGTGACATGTCCAAGAGGCCGGCCTGGGAGATCCAGAGAGAGGTTAGGGTTAAGGCAGAGGAGGAGGCGAGCCCCGACTACGGCTGCCCGCCCGACCAGAGGACCCTCCAGCAGCACATCAGGTTCGGCGTGCTAGTCCTAGACAAGGTGCCCGGCCCCACCAGCCACGAGGTGGCCTCCTGGGTAAAGAAGCTCCTCGAGCTTGACAAGGTTGGCCACGGGGGCACCCTCGACCCCAAGGTGACGGGCGTGCTGCCTGTCACCCTCCAGGACTCGACCAAGGTGGTGCAGGCTCTCCTAGACTCGGGGAAGGAGTACGTCTGCGTGATGAGGACCCACAGCGAGGAGAGGGAACAGAGAGTCAGGGACGCGCTGAAGCTTTTCACGGGCGAGCTCTACCAGAGGCCCCCGCTGAGGTCCAGCGTCAAGCGGCGGCTGCGGACGCGGTGGATCTACAGAGTAGACTATCTTGAGGGTGACGGGAAGAACTGGCTCTTCAAGGTGGCCTGCGAGAGCGGCACCTACATTCGCAAGTTCTGCTACGATGTCGGCGAGTACCTGGGGGCGGGGGCCCACATGCAGGAGCTCCGGCGCACGAGGAGCGGCCCCTTCACGGAGGAGGAGGCGTGCACCATGTATGACCTCACCGAAGCCATCGACTTGAGGGACGGTGGCGATGAGGAGCCGTTGCGCCGCCTAGTCCGGCCGCTGGAGGACGCTTTGGCGCTGCTGCCGAAGATCTGGGTGAGGGACTCGGCGGTGGAGGCTGTGTGTAACGGCGCCCAGCTCGCCGTGCCGGGCATACTCAGGTACAGCACCGGGATAAACGTCAACGACCTCGTCGCGGTGCTGACCCAGAAGGATGAGGCCGTAGCCCTCATGAACGCCGAGATGAGCAGCGGCAAGATCCAGGCGGAGAGCCACGGCATAGCGGCTTCATCCGTCAGGGTGATCATGCCCAGAGGGATCTACCCCAAGTCGTGGTGAGAGTGAGCGGCCACTACTTCTCGCCGGACCCCGACTCCCGGCTAGAGTACGGGCTTATCGACACGGTTCTCCGCGGAAGAAGATACAGGTTCTTGACCGCCTCGGGGGTCTTCAGCGCCAAGAG
>CAZBUI010000069.1:0-10515 GCA_964495055.1 uncultured Candidatus Bathyarchaeia archaeon
GGGGCTACCCGACGAATTGGAGGTGGTGGCCGTGACGCCCCTCGGCTACCCCGCGGGGAGAGGCTTCACCGAGGAGACCAGCCGGAAGCCCCTTGAAGAGGTCATCGAGGAAGCCTAGATGCCGCGGATAAGGCTTGCCGTCTTCGACATGGCGGGCACAACGGTGGACGACCTGGTGGACGGCGTCCCCCTTGTGCTGAAGAGCTACAGCGACGCCTTCGCGGCCCACGGCGTCCACGTTCCCATGGAGGTCCTCAACGAGCAGCGGGGCAGGGACAAGTGGACAGTAATAAGAGAGCTAGGCGGAGACAGGGCCTCCGAGATATACGAAGGCTTCTTGGAGATACTCAACGAGAACACCGGCAGGGTGAAGGAGGTGGAGGGCGCCTCAAAGACCTTCAGGTTCCTGAGGGAGCGCGGCGTAGCCGTCATGGCCTCCACGGGTTTCCCCGGGGAGGTCGCGGAGGCCATAGTGGCGCACCTGGGCTGGCTCAGGGACGGACTGATAGACGGCTGGGTGTGCAGCGAGCAGGTGGGCGCCTCGCGTCCCGACCCGGCCATGATACTGCACGCCATGGAGAGGCACGGGGTAACCGACCCCGGAGAGGTGCTTAAGGTGGACGACACGGCGAAAGGTATAGAGGAGGGCCTCAACGCCGGCGCCCACACGGTCGGGGTGCTCACGGGCACCCAGAGCATACAGCGGCTCGGCTCAGCCGGCCCCCACAACATCCTCCCAAGCGTCGCGGAGCTCCCCGACTACCTAACCGAGAAGCAGCTCGTCTAGAGGCTCAGGCTCCGGCATCTTCAGCCAGCGCCACGCCATGAATATGGGGGGAACTATGAGCAGAAGCTCGATGAGAAACGGCGCCTGGTGGCTTACGTTGTCGTACAGCCAGCCCCCCGATAGCTGTCCCAGAGCCGCCGCTATCATGACGAAGAAGCCTCTGGAGCCGTTCACCTTTCCTCGGTGTTCCTGGGGGATAAACTCCGCTGACAGCGCCGAGGTGGCGCTGTTCACCAGTATCATCAGCGTGCCGACGAGTATCATCGACAATATGAGTCTGTAGAAGTCGCCGTACACGAGTAGCAGTATCGCGGCGCCCCATAAGACGAAGGACATTATTATGGGCATCCGTTTATCGACTCTGTCAACCATCTTGCCGGCCGGCAGCGCCAGCAGTATCATGGTCACCGGGATGGCGGTCATGATGTAGCTGAGCTGCACCTCGTCTATGCCAAGGTCCTTCACTATGTAAAGGGTCAGGACGGGCTGGAAGAGCCCGGAGGCGAAGCTCGTTATGACGCTGATGAGGAACAAGACGAAGGCCGCGGCTGGGACAAGCCTCCAGACGTTAATTGACTCCCTCAGCGAGGCGGGGTACTCGCCCATCATCTCCCTGACGTTTATCTTGGCGGGGTCTTCCACAGTCTCCTTGAGCCTTGCCCTGAGGAACGCCGCGACGATGAACCCCATGAACACGAGCTTGTAGGTCAGCCTCATGCTGGGCACGAGCCCGTACAGCGTGAACAGGTACCCCGCTATCAAGGGGGCGGGGGTAGTCGAGACGCTGGAGATGAGGTTTATTATGCTGAAGCCCATACCCCTCTTCTCCCTGGGCAGGGAGTCGGCCACGATGGCGTTCAGCGCGGGCTGGTAGATGCTGCAGAAACCGGATATGGCGGCCCCCGCCAGTATCCACTCCCAGCTCGGCGCGTAGGCGTAGAAGAGACGCGCGAAGGCGGCGACGAAGGTCATGGACGCGATGAGCCACCTGCGGCCGTACTTGTCGGTGAGGTAGCCGCCCGGTATCTGGACCAGGGCGACGGCGACGTTCTGAACCGCGCCTATGAGGCCGATGGTGGACGCCGTTCCGCCGAGGGCCTTGACGTAGAGCGGGTAATAGGTGCCGGGGAGCTCGGTGAAGAGGTCGAGGACCAGCCAGCTCAGCACCATGACTAGGAAGTTGCCGTGCACGAAGTCGAACTCGCGTCGCAGCCTCTGCACTAGACCCTGGGGTTCGTCCGCGTCTACATCTTCCATGGACATGTGTGATCTTTTAAACGATCTTAACGGGTTCCTGTGCTAGATATGAGTTGGGGCTCACCTCAATGGACTCGATGTACTCCACCACGCCGTTGACCCTGCAGCCGCCTCGGATGACCACCCTGCCGCCCCTCACGTTGTCGCAGCTAACGTTCTCGATGGTGACCTCCTCGACGCCTACGATGTCCTTGGTCCTGAGCTCTCCCTTCCTGTCCCAGTCTCTGGGCAGGGGCTCCACGTCCACGACGTCGGCCTCAACGCCTTCCTCGGCTACGCTGAGCCTATTCCCGAGACGCGCCTCGAAGCGCTTGGCCTTTATCCCGCCCCTCACCTTGAAGACTCCCCTCAGCTCGACGCTGCCTCGGGACTCTATGTCTCCCCCTACGCGGATGGAGCCGCTGGCCCTCAGCTCGCCGGCTATCACCGCATCTCCACGTATGGTGGTGGACCCCGAGACATGCATGGTATCGCCGTGGACGCCGCCCTCCACGCTCAGGCTGCCCGACTTCCTGAGGCTCCTGAAGCGGGCGTCGCCCTCGATGGACGCCGAGCCGCTGAACTCCATCCGCTCGGCGTGGATGTCCCCCTCCACCCTAGAGGAGCCGCTGGTCTTGAGTTCCCCCACGTGCAGCCCCCCGGGGAGGGTGCTGCTGCCGCTGGTAGCTATGCGCTCCGGAGAGACGCTGCCGCTCCCACTGATCTTCACGGTGCCGAAGCCTTGAAGGGTCACCCGGCCCGAGCCACTTATCCTCGTGGCAGGTATCTCGCTGTACTCCATGTCTTTCAGGGGTTGAGTCACGTGTTTTCTTTATAAAGTGGACTCACCTCTCATAGTCTCATGTGATGGTCACAAGATGTGACCAAGGGAGCCGCTGTCACACCGGTTAATGGGGTGGCGTAAAGGGGGGGTTGAACGCCCTAGGCAACGAAGAAGTGCTGCGGCGGGTACTTTGGTAGCTCCCTCGTGAACGATCTGTCAGGCCAGAAGTAGTGGATTACCTGGTGGGTCACCTCCGCGGGCATCATCAGCCCCTAGATAACTCTGGTGTACTGGTCCTGGCTGTCCGCCTCGTGGATGAAGCACCAGTTGAACTTGACCTGGCTGGGGCCGTAGAGGCCCCGCAGCCGGACGCCCTGCCTCTCGCACTCGGCCCTGACCGCCTCCACCCAGCCCATGAGGCCGTCCCTGGTGCCCGACCAGTCGAAGTAGTTAATCACTATCACCCTACTCTCACCTCCTTCTCGGGTAGAGGGGGAATACCCGTTGAAGGCTAACCATGTTTCAGATATATGGGTTGCTTACTCCTCGGCCTTCTCCGGCTCCTCAAGCATGAACCAGAGGTAGACGAGGGCCGCGGCCAGGAGCACGCTCTGCAGGCTCCACGGGGCGCTGGGCCGGAGCGCGTAGATGAGGCCCCCCACAAGGTTGCCCAGTATCCGGGGGAAGAAGACGAGGAACCCGGTGGGGAACCCGACGCCGGTGACGCCGAGGGTTATGCCGCTGCCGAGCCCAGCCATCACCCTGCCCCTCATGGCCCGGGGGATGCTGTCCGCCAAGTAGACTTGGGAGGAGATCCAGATGAGGACGGCACCCAGGATGATGGTGGTGTAGATGAGAAGCGTCGCCCTGTACCCCTCGGCGAAGGTGAACATGTACATGGCTGGGATGGAGACGAGGAGCCCCGTTATGAAGCAGTTGCGGGCCCCGAAACGGTCCACTATTCCCCCTATGAAGAGGCTGAGCCCCGCCTTGGCGACGCCGCTCCACAGCAGTATGACGCCCCACGTGTACTCGGACATCCCTATCTCCCTGGTGGCGTATATTATCCAGAACGGCAGTATCATGCTGCTGAGGAACGAGAGAAGCATGGTGGCGCCGGCGTAGCTCCTTATGTTGCTCCATATCCAGTGGAGACTGTTGTCCATGTCCCTGTACGCATCCTTGACGAGCCTGTAGGGCCGCCAATCCACCTCCTCGACCTGATCTATGGTCTCCCTGAGGTAGAACATCCTCATAGCCGTGACCACGAGGCCGATGGCGAGGCTGAAGGTGAACCCTATCTTCATGGCGGGTATGAGCTCGAAGCGGGCGATTAGGAGGCCGCCTATGTAAGGCGATATTATGCGTATGATGTTGGGGAGGGCGAAGTTGAACCCGAAGAGCTTCCCTCGGTCCCCCACGGGGATGCTGTCAGCCATTATGGCGTTCATAGCGGGCAAGTAGAATAACACCATCTGCTGGTAGATCATGGCGAAGGCCGCCCACTGCCACGTCGGCGCCAGCAGGTAGAAGACGAAGCTGGAGACGTAGAGCAGGGTCGAGTAGGCCACCAGCTTCACCCTGCCTCTTTTATCAGCGATGTAGCCGCCGATGGGGTACAGCAGCATGGCGCCGAAGCTCCCCAGCGCGTTCATGATGCCGATGGCTGGCACCGTGGCGCCGAGAGCGAGCATGTAGTTGCTGATGTAGTTGTCCAGGTTGGTGTCGGACATGCTCCAGATGGTGCGGCTCATGGTGAGCACTAGAACGTTCCGCGGTATGAGCGACTTCTTCTCCGTTTCCTGCAACTAGCCCGACACCGGTACAGTATCCCTGAAAGGTGGATGATGGTTAAACCTTACTGAACCCCAATCCATAGCTGCGGCACCGTTTGTCAACGTGCCAAGAAAAATGTTATACCTTCACCGGGTTTGGTTTGGCTGAGTGCTACACATGGACGAGGAGAGCTTCGTTCACCCCTATATACCCAACTCGGTGCCCGAGGTCAAGAGGAAGATGCTCCGGTTCATCGATGCTGGGGACGCCGACGAGCTTTACCGGGAGATGATCCCGGAGAGGCTGCTGCTCGAAGGAGCCCTGGGCCTCCCCGAGCCCATACTGAGCGAGCTGGACCTGAGGCGCCGCGTAGAGTCCATCCTCTCAAAGAACGTGACCACGGAGGAGTACGTGAGCTACCTGGGCGCCGGATGCTGGAGGCACTACGTTCCCGCCGTCTGCGAGGAGATCGCGGGCCGTAGCGAGTTCCTCACCGCCTACTCGGGGGGCGGCCACAGCGACCTGGGCAGGTACCAGGCCAACTTCGAGCTCCAGAGCCTCATATGCGAGCTCCTGGGGATGGAGGTGAGTGGCATCCCCACCTACGACTGGGGCTCCGCCGCTGGGAACAGCGTCAGGATGGCGGCGCGGCTCACCGGGAGAAGGGAGGTGCTGGTGCCCCGGAGCGTGAGCCCCGCGAGGCTGAGTATAATACGCAACTTCTGCGGCTCCGCCTCGGCGGCGGGACGCATAAAGGTCAGGTTGGTTGGCTTCGACTCCGCCACGGGCATGGTGGATCTGGGCGACCTCGAGTCCAAGCTGGGCGACGAAACCGCCGCCGTTTACTTCGAGAACCCCAACTACTTGGGCGTCATCGAGGCTGAGGCCGCCGCCGTGTCCGACGCCGCCCACGACGCCGGAGCCGAGTGCGTCTGCGGCGTGGACCCCATAAGCCTGGGGGTGCTGGCGCCTCCCGCCGAGTACGGCGTGGACATAGCGTGCGGCGACGCCCAGCCCCTGGGGATGCACATGTACGCCGGCGGCGGTTGCTGCGGCTTCATCGCCAGCCGAGACGAGGAGCGGTACGTCGCCGAGTACCCGCTGAGGCTCATCAGCATCGCGGACACGGCTGTCGAGGGAGAGTACGGGTTTGGGCAAGCCCTCTACGAGCGCACCAGCTACATGGCGCGGGAGAACGCCAAGGACTGGGTGGGCACCACCACGGCGCTGTGGGGCTTCGTCGCCGCTGTCTACATGAGCCTCCTCGGCCCACAGGGGATGAGGGAGCTAGGGGAGACCATACTCCAGAAGAGCCACTACGCGGCCGAGAACCTCGACGAGCTGGAGGGGGCCCGTGTCCCGTACAGGACGTTCTTCAAAGAGTTCCCCGTCGAGTTCGACAGGCCGGTACGGGACGTGAACGAGGCCCTGCTTAGCCGCAAGATCATCGGCGGCAAAGACCTGTCCGCTGAGTACCCCGAGCTTGGCGGCGCGGCACTTTACTGCGTAACCGAGATGCACAGCCTCGCCATGATAGACGGGCTCGCCGCCGCCCTCCGGGAGGTGCTGGCGTGAAGGTTAGGGAGTACCACGCGCCCAGGTGGAGCGAACCCATCGTCCACGAGCTCAGCACAGAGGGTGAGAGGGGCTTCATACCGCCCGGAGCCGAGCCCGAGATAAGGGCGAGGGTGGGGCCCGCCGAGGCGCTGATCCCAGAGGCTGTGAGGCGGAGAACCCCGCCTGGGCTGCCCGAGCTGAGCCAGATGCAGGTGCTCCGCCACTATCTCCGGCTCAGCCAGATGACGCTGGGGATGGAGACCGGGAACCACATCGGGGTGGGCACCTGCACCATGAAGTACAGCCCCAAGGTCAACGAGGCGCTCGCCGCCATGACGGCGGACGTCCACCCCCTCCAGCCCGAGGAGACCATACAGGGCATCCTTGGGATAGCCTACGAGTTCGGAGACGTGTATCTACGGGAGATCAGCGGCATGGACGCCTTCACCTACCAGCCGCCAGGGGGCTCGGCGGGCTGCTACTGCAACGCCCTCATCATGCGGAAATACCACCGGGACAACGGAGAGCCGGACCGGGACGAGGTGGTCACCACCATCTTCAGCCACCCTTGCGACGCCGCCGCCCCCGCCACCGCCGGGTTCAAGGTCATAACCCTGTACCCTGACCCCGAGACGGGGCTCCCTTCCACGGAGGCGCTGAAGGAGGCGGTGGGCCCCAGGACCGCAGGCATCTTCGTCACCAACCCCGAGGACACCGGCATCTTCAACAAACACATAGACGAGTGGACGGGCATCGTCCACGACACCGGCGGCCTCTGCAGCTACGACCAGGCAAACGCCAACGCCCTCCTGGGCGTAACCCGGGCACGGGAGGCGGGGTTCGACATGCTGTTCTTTAACCTCCACAAGACCTTCGGCAGCCCCCACGGAAGCAGCGGCCCAGGCTCCGCCGCCGTGGGCGTCACCAGCGATCTGGAGGAGTACCTCCCGGTGCCCGTCATCGTCAAGAGGAACGGCGTCTACAGCCTCGACTATGACCGCCCCAAGAGCATCGGGAGGGTCAGGGACTTCATGGGCAACCTCCAGGTGGTGCTCAGGAGCTACGCGTGGTGCATGGCCATGGGCGCCAGGGGCCTCAGGGAGGCAGCCGAGGCCAGCATGATCAACCAGCAGTACCTCGCGAAGAAGGTGAAGCGGATCAGAGGCGTCTCCCTCCCCTTCAGGGGGAGGCGGCTGGACCAGGCCCGGTGGAGCCTGGAGAGGCTGAGGGAGGAGACCGGCGTCGGCGTGGACGACGTGAACCGCCGGATGGTGGACTACGGTGTCCAGAGCATGTTCACGAGCCACCACCCGTGGCTGGTGCCCGAGCCCTTCACCCCTGAGCCCTGCGAGACCTACAGCAGGGAGGACATAGACCAGTGGTGCGCGGTGCTGGAGACTGTGTGCGGGGAGGCGTACAGCGACCCAGAGCTGGTCAGGACGGCGCCCCACCGCAGTTGCAACCACCGGGTGGTGTTCGACGGCTTCGACGACCCTGAGAGGTGGGCCATGAGCTGGAGGGCGTACAAACGGAAGAGGGGACTGGAATGAGGCTGGAAGACAAGATAGCTGTAGTGACGGGGGCCATGCAGGGCATAGGCGCCGGAGTCAGCAGGGTCCTGGCCCGCAACGGCGCCATCGTAGTGCTCACGGACGTCTCGCCCCGGGTTGAGGAGACGGCGAAGAGTATAGCCGAGGAAGGCTACAAGGCGGAGAGCCGCGTCATGGACGTCACAGACCCTAAGCAGGTCAGCGAAGCGTTCAAAGCGATAACGGCCAGACATGGAAGAGCAGACATCCTCGTCAACAACGCGGGCATCTACCCCCGAAGGCGGCTGGTGGACATGGACGAGGAGTTCCTCCACAAGATGTTCGAGGTCAACGTATTCGGCATGTTCAGGTGCGCCAAGGCCGTGCTCCCCGGCATGATGAAGCGCCGGTACGGCAAGATAATCAACGTGAGCAGCGTCACCGGCCCCCTGGTGGGTTCGCCGGGCGGCGGCCAGACGGCCTACGGCGCCACCAAGGCCGCCGTCATAGGGTTCACCAAGGCTCTCGCGCTGGAGACGGCGCAGCACGGCATCAACGTGAACACCATACTGCCCGGCTACATCCACAGCCCCGGCGCCGTCGGGCTCAGGGGCGGCGACGCCATGGACGCCGAGGAGAGGATGAGGGAGTTCGGGTACAAGATACCCGTGGGCCGCCAGGGCACCCCCGAGGACGTGGGCAGCCTGGTGCTGTTCCTCGCCTCGGACGAGTCCAGCTACCTCACCGGCAGCGAGATAGTCATCGACGGCGGCAACATCCTCCAGGAGGAGTACCTCGGCCCCTACAAACCGAAATAGTCCGAGTTCCTCGCGGCCTCGTCTCACACCGCCTTGACGAGGGTCCTCCGCCTGTAGCCCGTGACCACCTTGTAGTAGCCCCTAAGCTCCTCGTCCAGCTCCGGGTCCCCCGTGTCTACCCTGAGCACCCGCGCCCTGAGGGTGGCCAGCTTCTGCGGCGTCGCCAACACTATGATGTTGTCTCTGCCGACCCGCCTGATGACCTCGGGGCTTATCTGCTGGTTGCCTCTACCGAAGATGAAACCCTGTCCCCCGATGACGGTGACCGCAATCCGTGCATCCACGCCGTCGAGGTGGGCGAGTATCTCCGCCTCGTTGACGTCCCTGCCGACCAGCTTGCCGTCCATCAAGAGGTCCACGCCGAGGAGCGTCTTCTCGGCTCCGAACTGCTCCACCACCGGCACGGTGGATGAGCCCGGGCCCACGATGTAGAGCACCCTAGGCTCCATCTCGTCCCTGATGTCGGCCGCTATCGCCTCCAGGTCCAGGGGCTCCTGTCTGACGCCCCCCTCCTTGCCGCCCTGCAGGTACTCGGGGGCGTAGGGGGTCTTCATGTAGCCGTAGAGCCGGGCCGAAAGCCTGTTCTCTCTGAAGGCCTCCTCGTCGATGTCCATGACCTCGGCGTCCCGCGTCTCGGAGGCCTCGCCGCTCAGGTAGCGGGCCGCGAGCCTCCCCGCCGCCGCCGGGGTGACGGCGTAGACGGCGGAGTGTATCTTGACGCCCGTGGGTATGCCGAGCACCGGCACCCTTGAGTCGATGGCCTCGTAGACGTCGCGGGCGGTGCCGTCGCCGCCGGCGAAAAGCAGAAGGTCCACGCCCAGGTCAGCCAAGTCTTTCGCCGCCTTCTCGGTGTCCTCGGCCGTGGTCTCTCCTGCCTTTATATCGCCTACTACGTTGGACTCCAGCCCGGCCATCCGCGCCTCATATTCGCCCATCTCACCCGGGTAGGTGTAGAGCTCGAAGCCTGGTGAGCCCCTCCTGACGGCTTGGAGAGCCTGCACCGCCCTGCCGGGTGACCTGGGCTCGGCGCCCAGCTCCCTCGCCTTCCTCAGAACATCCTCGCCGTCGCTGCCCTTCAGCCCCACCCTGCCGCCCATCCCGGCGATGGGGTTAACTATCAGCCCGAGTTTCTTCAAAGCGTTCAGTAAAGCGTTGCATATCAGGTATTTAAATATGGAATCGCGTCGAATACGCGGCGACGCGGTGGATCGGCGAGTCGGCGTTTCCCTTATAATTGGTTACATACGATAAGCGTTTTTTTAGATTTCGGTGTTATTCCCCTCATCTTAATTTTTTTTATCGTTTTTATCTAAAAATTATATTTTCTTGGTATAACAGTTAGTTTTAGCTTAAATATTTTTTGTAATTGTTTATTTTTAATTTTTAGCTATGATTGAATAGAAATTTTATAATAAGAGGGTATTGGTTAACCTCTGTTTTCAGTCCCTCGTAGATTTATAGATCAGGTCAGGCTAGTCACTTTATGGGCTCTTTTGACTCATACCTCCTCAGGAAGCTCTACCGGGAGACAGCCCGAGACGGCGACAGACTCGCTGAGGCTGAGAAACAGATAGACTGGAGGCGGTTCAGACCCATCATCCAACCCATGTACACCAACGATACCCCGAGAGGCGGCCGGCCTAACATGGACGAGGTGCTCATGGTGAAGATACTGGCCCTCTAGGCCTGGTACGGCCTCAAACGCCTCCAAGCTCTCAGACGAGTACGGGTCGAGCGCGCCATGATTACTTGAAACCATAAATAAATCAAGCCCTCATTCAGTAGACCTTAGTCTTAATTAGGGTTTTCTGGCTGTAGAACGGCTTGTTTATTAATATTAGGGAGAAATTCTACCCGGTAGCCCAGTATCATGATGAATTACGACGTGTTATCCAGAAAGCCCCTGGTTTTCAAGTCCTTCACGGGCCTCGAAGTACCCGAGTTCGACGCCCTGTACTCCAAAACCCCGGACTCACACGCCTCGTTCTAAGGGAACCGCCACCACAGAGAGGACAGGAAGAAACGGAT
>CAZBUI010000070.1:0-10394 GCA_964495055.1 uncultured Candidatus Bathyarchaeia archaeon
GAGGGCGGCCATACCCGTCACCGCGATAATAGGAGCCTACCACGTCGCCACCAGATACCTGCGGGCCCCCAGAATGACCGTGAAGAAGGTCCTGGGCGGCATCCTGAGAACGGGGTCACCCGCCCTCCACGGCCATGTCTCACCCCAGACGGCCTGGGACGCCTTGGACTATGCCTCCACATACCTCATCGAGTCATGGGACGGCTACCTCATCTCCCTCGCCAGAAGCCTCGGATCAACCGTCGTCTTCTCCCTCGACGAGGAGCTCCACAAGGTCAAAGAGATCACCCTGGTGAACCCGTTCCCAAGAGAGGGCGTCGAGCGCTACCACGATTTCCTAGAAAAAGGACTAAGATAACACCATCAAATCACGCGTCAGAACACAGGTCAGCCAAGAGCGCCTACGCTGAACCCTCCGACGCGGGTCCGAATCTCGCCTGGGTCACCAACTCCGTTTCTCGGGGAGTGTCCTCGGGGTGTTTTTGGGGTTTTATTTAGTTTCATTTCTCCCCTACGCGGGCAAGCGCCGTATTTTACTCGCATCTCTCGATGAAATCCTCTCTGACGGGGTGGAATATGTCCAGCATGACGAAGGGCTCGTCGCCGATGGCGGTGTCTCCATGCAGGACGTTCGCCGGTATGCAGTAGAAGTCCCCCTTCCTGACGTGGCGGCTCTCATCGCCTATGGTGAGCATCGCCTCACCCCCGTGGACCACGCCGATCTGCTCGTGGGGGTGGGTGTGCATTGGCACCGTGTGCCCAGGTAGCGTGGCGTTGAGAACCATCATCATCCGCTCTCCGCCGAGGCCGGTGAGGACCGTGGTCTCGAGGCCCTCCATCTGGGAGAAGCTGGGGGCCTTACTTGGATCGATGAAGTACTCGGGTCGGGTCATCAAGATCAATGTAACTGGTCCCAGACCGTAACATGAAGGTTGTGTAGGGATGTGAGCTAGGAGAAATGTAGAAGGTGAAACGGTTTACTTATCAACCAATGTTATGGCGTTGGCGGGGCAGGTGCTGACGCAGAGACCGCAGCCGAAGCAAAGGTCAGGGTTGAAGGAGAGAGCTGTCCACCATCTTTCTTGCACCGAACTGGCATTGTTCAGCACAGACGCCGCCGCCGTGTTCGACGAGAGGTACCGCCCCCTCTTCCGGGGTATCATACCCGAAGAGCGGGTTCACGTGATCCCGTTCCCCTGCCACCCCGTGGAGCGACGCAGCCGGAGCCGGGCTAGGCGCAAGCTCGGCGTCCCCATGGACGCAGAGCTAGTGTTCAGCTACGGAAGCCTCCGGCGGTACAGGCCCGTCATAGAGGCCGTCCAGAGGTTGATGGAAGAGCGGGGGAAGCTCGTCTACCTGCTCATGTCCGGCGACCTCCGCACCTACACCGAGCTGAAAAAGAGTCTGAGCGGGGACGCGAGTTTCCATGTGCTCTTCGGCAGGCCCCCCCACTGGGGCCCTCTATGACCTCCTCTGTGCATCCGACGCCCACGTGATACACAGGAGGCAGCCGAACCACGTGGCCGTCTCCAGCGCCGCCCACCTCTGTATGGGCTCGCTGACGCCCATGCTTTGCAGCGATACCGCTCACTTCAAGTTGCACGGCGGGGAGGTGGTCAAGTACCGCGACGCAGACGGGCTCGTGGAGTGGCTTCTACGAGTCCTCGACGGCGACGCGGACGTGGCCGACGCGGCGCGGAGTTACGTTGAGGCCCATTCGGCAGACTCAGCAGCGGAGACGCTCCTTGAAGCATTACTATAGACGGAGTCAGGTCTTTGGCCCAGTTCCCGAGGCACCCCTTTTGGCCGAGTGCACGGCGGGCACCGAAGTCCACAAGGTCGGACTCGGACATCTTGAAGACCAGCTTCTCGATCTCGTATTTTATCCTGGGCCTGTCGGTGCTCAAAGTCATGTACCTCAACCTCAGGTAGACGCCGTAGTATACGTGTCCGACCGGATGTAGGTCTCCCGTCTGGTGGCCTCGATGACGCCCCCCGTCGCCTCCCGGGCCGCCTGGCTTCGGAGGCCACGCAACACGTACGAGAGCCCCGAGGCCGCGCTCCTACCCTTGGCTGGATGCCTGCCCCATGGCGTCGAGCACGTGGAGGTGGGTGCCCGCCCTGACGGAGTACACGATGGCCGTTATGGCCGCGTGCACAAGTATGGAAGCCAGCGCAGCGCCAGGCGCGCCCAGCAGCACCCCCACCAGTATGTGGATGTTGTAGAGGTTCCGCCGGCCGGCCACCCGCCTGAACACCCGCTCGAAGGGCGCGTAGTTGTCCAGGCTGGACCCCGCGGCCCTCCCGAAGGTGTCGTAGACCATCCTGTAGAAGCTGATGAGCACCACGGACGCGAACCCGTAGAGGAGGGGCATCCATGAGCCGGTGGACGCGGTCAGGTGGTAGGCCAGAGCCAGCAGCCACACGAACTCGTAGAGGAGGTCGAAGGCGTGCTCCAGCTTGCCCAGGTTCGTGGCCATGAGCTTGGCCCGGGCCAGCTTGCCGTCCAGCCCGTCCATGAGGCCGACTACGAAGCTGAGGGCCGAGGCCTCCATCAGCCGCCCGAAAGCGAAGAGGGCAGCCACCGTGTAGGCGATCAAGTTGGTGGCTATGGTGACCTGGTTGGGCGTAACAGGTGTGTGCATGAGCCGGGCCACCATCCGGTTCTCCAGGGGCTGGTGCACATAGTAGGCCAAGAGGTCGGAGGCGCCCTTCTCCTTGGTTATCCTCTCCTCTAGATCCATTGAACCGCCTCCAACGCGTTTTCGAGGTCGTCCACGGTGTCTAGGTCGACCCACGGATTACCGGTGGCGTCGAAGGCCCTGAGCATCCCTTCCTCGCTCAACGCGTCCATAAATTCGCTCAGCTCACCGTAAGTCTCCCCGCCCACATCGAAAACCGACTCGGGAAGTATGAAGACGCCGGTGTCTACCGCGTTCCACATTCTGAGGCCCTTACCGATTGCCTTCACGTAGCCGTCCCGCGTCACCAGCACCTTAGTCGCGTCCCCCAGGTCTTGGAGGAGTCTTGGCGCTCTGTCAATGCAGAGAGTGGGCTCACCAGTGTACGCAGCCAGGGCGTCGCTGACCATCTCGCCGCTGTAGATGTGATCGCACATGCTGAGTACGAAGTCGCCGCCGGCCAGGCGACCCTTGGCCACGAGGAGGGAGGCGGCGTTCCCCCGCTCCCACCGCGGGTTGGGGACCACCTCTACATCGACGTAGGTAGCGTGGAGGTGCCGGGCCACCGCATCTCCCATATAGCCGGTGACCACCAGAACCCTCTCCACTCCGGCTTCCCGGAGGGCCGAGATCACGTGGTCAATGAGGGGTCTGCCCTTAAACTTCAGGAGGGGTTTTGGGACGTTATCGGTGAAAGGCTTAAGCCGCCTGCCCCTGCCCGCTGCCA
Source organism: uncultured Candidatus Bathyarchaeia archaeon (assembly GCA_964495055.1). Lineage (GTDB taxonomy): Archaea > Thermoproteota > Bathyarchaeia > TCS64 > TCS64 > RBG-16-57-9. Next base: position 3,409 of record CAZBUI010000070.1, read on the forward strand.
GAACTACCGCGTTCACATGCCATCACGCCCTCATCTGCTCCTCCGGCCCTTGATGAAGTCCTCGACCCAGTCGCGGGCCACGTCGTCGTCCACCTGCCTCGGGGGGTGCTTGAACGCGTAGGCCGAGATACTCTCGATGGGCCCCGCCAGACCCCTATCCATGGCGGTTTTAACGCCTCGTACCACGTCGATGATTATCCCGGCGCTGTTGGGGCTGTCGTTTACCTTCATCTTCAAGTCCACCTTCACAGGCAGGTTGCCGAAGCCGTGTCCCTCGATCTCGATATAGGCAATCTTTTGGTCCTCCAGGTGGGGTATATAATCGCTAGGCCCTATCCTGGTTGGAACCGCGTAAGGCACCACGCTGGTGACTGCCTCGGTTTTGCTCACCCTCTTGGTGGCAAGCCGTTCCTCATACTGCATGTTCTCAAAGTCGGTGTTGCCACCGATGTTAAGCTGGTAGGTTGAGTCCACCTTGATGCCCCTCTCCCTGAAAAGCTGCACCAGGGACCTGTGCGTTATAGTGGCACCTAACTGGCTCTTGATGTCGTCACCGGCCACGGGGACGCCCTTCTTCCTGAACCTCCTCGCCCAGGCCGGGTCGGAGGCTATGAACTCTGGGATGCAGTTTACGAACCCACAGCCCGCCTCCAGCGTCGCCTCGGCATAGGCCTCCGTCGCCCGGGCGCTGCCCACGGGCAGCAAGTTAACGAGGATGTCAGCCTCTGACTCACGGAGTGCTTCCGCCACGTCCACCGGCGCGTGGTTCTCGGCGACCCTGAATCTTTCCTTCATGTGAGGCGCAACGCCGTCCAAAATGGGGCCCGGCAGAACCTTCACCCCCGTCCTGGGCATTTCGGCGAACCTGGCGCAGTTGTTGGGCGGCGCCCATATCGCCTCGGATAGGTCCTTCCCTATCTTGGCGGTGTTGACGTCGAAGGCCGCGACAAACTCTATGTCGTTGATGTGGTATTCACCAAAGCGCGCATGCATGACTCCAGGGATCTCGTCGCTCGACTTCACGTTCCTGTAGAGATGCACTCCCTGGACCAGCGCCGACGCGCAGTTCCCAACACCCGTAATTGCTACCTTTAAACTCATAAAGACACACCTCCGATAACGTAAAAGACGTGATATTTTTACTATTTTCAGATATAAATGTTTCTTAATCACTTAAATATATGTGATTTACATAAAATTCTGGTTACAAGGACAATAATCATTAAAACAGACTATTTTTAGGCAGCTGCGTAGGCTGACCAGTTGTTTTTATTCGAGCTTTCTCCGAAGTATCTGTAAAATCCTCCTCCTGTGGGGGTTCGCATGTTTTTCAGAGCCCCAGTGAGGCAGCTGAGGTCCTCAATCTGGACATTGACGGAGCCTCGGTGAGCACCATTGTCGCTGTGGAGTCCAGTACTATGGCGACGGGGTCGCTGGACTCACTGAGGTGCCTTTAGGGGTCGATCTTTAATCGGAGGATGCGTTTCCTGATGCCGCTGTAGTCGGCCGTGGGCATCCGGGAGACCAGCTTGTGCAGGGGCCCTAGGATATCCCTCTAGTTGCCCGTAGGGCATCTGGAAGAGATAGCGGACGGCCGTGAGGAGTTCTATATAGCTGTCAGATAGCTTGTAACAGGGCCGGGTCTGCCCTTGTTCATCTCCTCAAGCTCTTTCTCGTGGTTTCCGAGGGATTCCAAGTCCAAGATGAGTTCTCCTCGCTTGATGAGCCTCTCGTCGATTGCTTTCCAGTCCATCGGTTATGTTTGTGACGCTTTTGATCCTTAAATTTTTGGTGCTGTCTGTTTATTGGTAAACTTTCTCTACGTTATCTTCACCTCGATTATGACATCCTCTTCTTTATAGAATTTCTCCATCAAAGACGAATAGAGACTCTTATCACAGTACCGGACCAGCAATATGTTCAACATATTCTCCAGTCCAGTGGTGCTCCAGTGCATCCAACGATTCTTAACACGCTTCGAGACCTCACCCATAAGCCTCTCAATCAAGTTATTCGTGTAGGGAACACGATGACCCTTCACCGCGAGCCGGGCATAAGTCACAAGATAGTTGGCTGACTGGCCTGATGAACTTACCCACACCAGCCAAACCAGCATCCGTGAGCCCCAGCGCCAGCATCCTCAGCTCACCGAGTCCACTCAATCCTCCACCGTAGCCTCCCATAATCCTTATCCAAGAGGTGCTTCCGAACAGATCTCCGTAACACCCGGAGAATCCCACGCAGCCTACCCAGTATACGTTTCCTCTTCTCCTTGGACAGGCCGACCCTCCACAGGTGGTTGCCCACCTCTCTGACGGCGTGATTTACACACAATTGATAACACAGCACCTTGCCCCTCAAGGCGTTCCTCATCGCCTTATCGGCGTCAGATACCAGCACATCAGCCACAGTGGACACCTGTGAAGCCGTCTCAGGCCACTTTCGGTTCACCTCCAGCGCCAGGAGGTGCTTACACCCGGTCTCTGGATCCCTACCCAGCACCACGTTGACCTCGTTCTTCTTACCGATTCCATGGGTCTTGGTGCCGTCGCCCAGCATGACGCCTACCTTGTCTGGGAGGCGGTTTCTCCGCTCTTTGTTCATGTAGGATTCAACTTGCTGAATATAGCGGTGCACCCTGTGCCGGGTGGTCTCCGCGTGTGTCAGGGTCTCGATGACCTTGACGGTGTCTCTGTAGGTGAGGAGTGTGGCGGCCTCAGCTGACTCCAGCACAAAGTCATCCACGATCCTCCTACGTGGCTCTACTCCTAGGTCAAGTAATAATGGTTTCAGGATGGACCCGTTCTCGGTTGACCTGACCTTGATGACCCGGAGCTTAATCTCTCCGTGGCGTGTCTGTAGTGTTCTCCTTGTTGTGCCGGCTCTACGGTATCTTCTTTTTTTGGGTTTCTGCTGTATCTGGGGCCGCAGAGCTGGTTGATGAGGGTTTCCTGGTGTTTGTGTAGTGCTGTTTGGAGGATTTGTTTGTTGATGTTTGTTTGGTCGAGTTTTCTGGATAGGTTTGGTAGGCTTATATCGCCGTTTATCTCTACTTTTGCTTGGACTGATACGATCGTGTTCACCTTCTTTGTTTGACGACGTAGAGGTGGATCGATCCAGTCCAAAAGTTAACCGATCAGCAGACACGACCAAATTTTTAGTAATCCTCAAAGCAACAGGTCTAAGAGTAAGGTCTGTTAAACCTAGGAGGATTCGGATTAACCTATAAAATCCGATTTAAGAGACTCCTTTCTTTATAAAGGGTATAAATACGCGGACACCCAAAAGGAGGTTTTTCAAAATTCTCCTAGGGAATTAGGGTTGGTTGTTCTAATTAATTTGCGTGGCATTCTCTCCCCTTAACAGTCTATGTTTTAGGCGCTGGCTGCGAGTACCCTAAATGACACTCGGCTGAAATACTTAGTGAACCGGTTTCATCATCTTGAACGGCTCGATATCCGCCTCATATAGAACCTGTTACCCATGTACTCCAGCTCCACCAGCTTGCCCTCCCGGATGAGCCGCTCAACCTCCGCCCACCCCGACCCGTCGCGCCTCAGCAGCGCCTCCACGGCCTCCTCCCTCATAGGGTGAACCGAGGTAATGCTCAGTATATCCGTCTCAAAGTCTCCGGACGAGGCGAATGCGTTCCCCTCATAGCCTATCAGGTACTCCACGTCATCGAGTACCCCGGAAAACACCTGGTACGCCCTGTTCACGGCCTCCTCGCCAGCAGGTTTAACCGAGGCCTCGGCCGGCGGCCGGGTGGGTATCGCGACGTAGGACACGTCTGGTTCGATCTCTCCCAGGAACCCTGCGACGTGGCTGGGCTCATCCGCGTCGTTGAACCCCTCGACCAACATGGTCTCCGTGACGATGGTGCCTCCGTACCTCCCCAGCGAAAGTCCGAACTCCCTCCAGCACCTTCCCGTGGTCCAGCCCCCCGTGGGGCCTGTCTACCCTCCTCCACACATCCTCGGTGACGGCGTCCACCTTCACTGACACCCAGTCAGCCTCCAAAAGGTCGCCTCTCACGTCCTCCATCCAAAGAAGCGAGGCGTTGCCTATGACCGCCGTCTTAACGCCCAGCCCGTTAACCGCCTCGATCATCGATCCGAGGTTCACGTCCAGCGTCGGCTCCCCGTCGGGGACGAAGGTAACGTAGTCGATCTCATCCCCCACGGCCTCAACCCTTTCCCTCACCATCTCAACGATATGCTCCGGGTCGTAGAAACGTCTCCGGTCAATGATCATGTTGTCGGTGCGCCCAAGCTGACAGTACACACACGAGTAGCTGCACGTCTTAGGCGGCACATGGTTCACGCCGAGGCTCCTGCCAAGCCTCCTGGAAGGGACGGGCCCGAATACTAACATCGTGAAACTAAGATAGACCGCCGTGATAACTTTTGCCTTTCGGGGGATCACTGAATCGACAGTGACGCTCGCGCCCATGGGCTATGGTTTTCTACTCCGTTAGAGCCGCCAGGAACCAGCCTAGAATGTGTCAGAAAAGGTTAATTGTGGGGAATCGTAAGTTTAATGGGGAATAGGGTTGAATGTGGAGGAGCGCAGGGTTGACTCCCAAGGCAGGGTGTCCCTCCCATCGGAGTGGAGGAGGACGCACCTGAACCAGGGGGGGGACGTCGTCATAATAAACATGGGCGAGGAGCTGATCATAAAGGCGAAGAAGGCCCAGAGGCTCTCCGAGTTCTTCGACTCAGTGGAGGTAGATCTGAAGAGCGACCTCTCCGACTGGCAAAAGGTGAAGAAAGAGCTACTTAGAGGCGAGGACGCCGAGCCATGAGATTCATAGACTCCAACGTCTTCGTGCACGCCATCCTGAAGCCCAGCAGAAGGCTGAAGAGGCATGAGGCCGAGATCAAGGAGAATGCGAAGAGCATACTGAAGAGGATCGAGGAGGGGGAGGCGGCGGCGACCACCGTGGTCCACGTCTCGGAGGTGGCGAACATCCTCGAGTCCAGGACCACCCGGGAGGAATCGTGGAGGATACTCACGGCCCTCGTCTCCATGAGAGGCGTCTCCCTGATCGGGGTCACGGGCGACACGTACAGGGCCGCTATACAGGCCTCCAGCGTCCTAGGCGTGGGCGTTAACGACGCCCTGGCCTACATCGCCATGGCCGGGGCCGGGGTCAACGAGGCGTACAGCTTCGACAAGCACTTCGACCAGCTGCCGGAGATTAAACGGATCACAAGCTGAACAAGCCAAGCGTCACCGAACCTGGGTGAAAAAAGTACACTCATAGTTGAGAAAGGATGGGCGGCGACATCTGTTCATCTAGGGCCCCCGGGAAGGGATCATTGATATACCCCGTGAAGCCGATCCAGTCACAGGTGACATGTATGCATAAGAGGATAGGAATCCTCGGAGGGTTGACCGCCGAGTCCACGGTGCACTACTACCAGCACATATTCAAGACCTACGAGAAGCAACACGGCGACCTGGGCTACCCCGAGACGATCATCTACGACGTCAGCTTCCAGAGGTTCGCAGACTGGATGGACGCCGAGGACTGGGACAGCATCGAGGAGGCCCTCCTGGACGGCCTCGTGAGGCTGGACGCGGCGGGCGCCGACTTCGCCGTCATAGCCACCAACACCATGCACATACTCTACGACAGACTCAGTGAAAGGTCCCCGGTGCCGCTCATCAGCATCGTAGACGCCACGGCGGAGGCCGTCAAGGAGCAGGGCCTCACTGTGGTGGGGCTCCTGGGGACCCGGTTCACCATGGAGAAACCCTTCTACGTGGAGGGACTCAAACGTCACGGCGTCGAGGCCATCGTGCCGGAAAAGGACGAGAGAGACTACATAGACACGGTCGTCTTCCAGGAGCTGGCCAAGGGAGACCTGCTGGATGAGTCCCGGGAAAGGTTCCTGGAGATAATAGACAGGCTGGTGGAGAGGGGCGCCCAGGGGATAGTGCTGGGGTGCACCGAGATACCTCTCCTGGTCAGGCCCGAGCACACCGACGTGAAGCTCTTCGACACCGCCGTCATCCACGCGGACAAAGCCCTGCGCTACGCGGTCGAAGACTAGCCCGCCTTGAAGGTGACGAACTCCCCGGCCTGCCGTAGCTGGGGGGTCCCGCCGCCCTCCGACAGGATCTGCATGGCCTTGTCGGCGTCACGTATGCGTATGCCTCCCACGTAGTCGACGCCCCTGCCGAACAGCGGGTCGGGGAGGCAGCTGGCCGTCGGGCCCACTATGGCGACGGTTCTGGCTTCCCGCGCCAGCTCCAGGAGCCGGTCCAAGGTGCCGTTGGCCAGGGCGCTTCCGGTTATTACAACTACGTCGGCTTCGGGAACCAGCCTCTCGCACGCCGTGTCTGGGAGCACGCCTTTCTCCCTTTGGGGGCTCCTCTCCAATATGTACAGTGCCTTGGCCTTGGCCTTGAAGACGGGTGTGAATGGCTTTATGTGGCCCACCATGACGACGGTGTCGTCTGGGTTCACCTCCACGACGTCCACTAGGTTCCTCTCTTCCACCATGTACCTTTCGGGGTCTTTCTCGAAGGCGATCTGCGATAGCGCGTTTAAAGCCGAGACGCCCATAACACGCTCGATGAAGTCCCAGGACTCGGTGAAGCCTAGGAACTCCGTCACCGGCCTTCCCGCTAGCGTCCCAGCGTCCAGCAGGACCTCGCAGCAGTCCAGCGCGGCCTCGGAGAGCATGGAGTTGCAGACGCCCGCGTGGCCAGTGTCGAGCTTCAAGCCGGAGTACCCGAGGCCCAGGCGCACGGCCTCCACGCTTATCCCGTCTACGTCCGGCACCTCCTCCAGCAGCTGATCCCTTATCTCAGTTAATATATCAGTCACGTCTCTTCACCTGATTCGAGTATCCCGTCTACTATGATTGTGGGCTTCTTCGTTTATGTCTACCTGATTCCCTCCGCTGAGTGACGCTCGTTTGTTTTTTATTATCTTCGGCGTATTTTCAACCGTAGATGGTCTAAGATGGTAACTT
>CAZBUI010000071.1:0-10041 GCA_964495055.1 uncultured Candidatus Bathyarchaeia archaeon
TGTACAAGATACCCGACCACGTCGGGTACGGCGAGGCCGCGATCATGGACGTCTATGGAACGAGCGTACACGCGATAAACAGGACTAACACGCACATGGGCCAGACGGTGGCGATATTCGGAGCCGGTCCCATCGGGCAGAGCCTCTTGGACCTGGTGAACGTGACCGGAGCCAACGGGATAATAATCGACATTATCGACAGCCCTCTGGAGTTCGCGGAGAACACCATAGGAGCACTTGAGACGATCAACTCCACTGAGGTTGACCCCGTGAAGAGGGTCATGGAGCTCACAGATGGGCGTGGCGCTGACAAGGTGTTTGACTGTGTCGGCGGCGGGGCTTCCCCGACGATACTGAAACAGGCCGTCGATATGGTTCGGAGGAAGGGGCAGGTGGCCCTCATCGGTGCCATGAGGCCGGGTGCGTCGCTGAGTGTGGACTGGCGTAAGCTTCACTGGGGCGAGATCGATGTGGTGCCGGTGTCGGGCTTCTACCACTGGGAGAACGACCCCGAGTTCAAGATAGTAACAGACTTACTCATCAAGGGCAAGCTTCACGCGACTGAGATGATCACCCACAGGTTCCCGTTGGAGAAGATCAACGAGGCTTTCGAGACCGCCGCGGACAAGAAGAGGACCAACTCCATCAAGGTCATAATCGAGCAATAGCCGCATTCTTTTTTTATTTCATTAGATGTTGTTGATAACTGTAAATCCGAAAAATTACCTCTTAAGGGGGTTCACGGTTGCTTTCGATAACCCTGTTTTCCGATAATTCCTGTCATAAAACACCTATGAGTCTCTTTATTCCCTGCTTCTTTGAAGCCTCAGACCCACGTACTCCCCCTTCGACACCCGTGCCAGCTCCTTCAAGAACTGGGTGGGCCTCAGCCATATCCTGTTTCCCTCCACCTTGGGGCGCTCCTCCTCTTCTTGGCTTGAGTGCTTGGTGTTGAAGACGTGGACCTTTATCTCCTCCTTGGCCAGGAGATGTGCTACGTAGAAGGCGTCAGCCTGGGCCTCGTTGGAGTACCTTCGCCTGGTGAGGGGGGACAGGGGTGTGTCCAGCGGGACGTTCACTATCCCGTCGGAGACGATGTACAGGTGCGGGACGGTGTCCCTGTTCCTCAGCTTCTCCTGCTTCAGCGTCTTCCATGACTGGAACATACCCGCGGCGAGGGGCGTGAAGTCGCTGGCGCCCACGGTCCTCAGCTTCTTGACCACCAGTTCTAGGTTCCTCGTCGGGTGCTGGAGGGTGTACGCCTTCTTTCCCTTGAAGACCACCAGCCCCACCCTGTCTCGGCGCCGGTATACCTCGCTGTGGAGGCTGTAGATGGTCTCCACTATGTTGTCCACGGACTCTATCATGGAGAGGCTCATGTCCACCAGGAGGACTATGGAGTAGGGCGCGGAGTACTCCTTGACCTTCTCCCTTATGTCCTCCGGCCTGATCACCAGCCCCTTGCCGCGTCGCGGCCTCTCGTAATGCTTCATGGAGGCGGCCTTTATGGTGGGCACTATGGCGACGTCCCTGGGCTTGCCCTCGGGGACGTGGTACCACGCGTACCTCCCCCTGGAGGACGAGGAGACGGACTGAGCCCTCCTCCCCCCTGAGCCCCCCCTGCCCTTCACCCGTGCGCCGGTGCGCCTCCTCGTGACGGCCCTCCTGTACATCGACTCCAGGGAGCCGAGTATCTTGGGCCCATGCTTCAGCCCGGAAGTGTCCTCGCCCACGTAGCTCACCGTTCCCTGGAGACTTTCGCCAGTCGCCGTCAGCTGGGACGGCGGGGAATCTGTGAGTCTGCCGGAGGTGTTCAGCTTTATGTCCTGGTCCATGAGCCCAAGGATTGCCTCCTCTCGCCTGCGTCTCCTGTTTAATCCCCAGTCAACCCCGAGGATGAGCAACAACGCGAGGAGCGCCTCCAGGGCGAAAAGTGTCGGCGTGAGAGACGCGCCAACCACGTTTGACCTCATCCAGTCGAGTGAGTACGCCGTGGTTAAATATAGCGCACCGGAAACCAACGCTCTGAGTACCTTTTGGGCAAGGGACCGCCTCAGGAGACCCTCAACCAGCCTCACAGGTAGGGTGATGATTCGGGCTATCTGCGGCAACTCGACGGTGAGTCTCTGGTATCTCTCCGCCCACTTCAGGGCTCTTCTGATCTCGCTCCTCTCCGGCGGAGGCGTCAGACCCGATCTGCGGGTCCTGTGCCCAAGGGTCAGCTCCAGCGCGGCGGTGACGTCCCCGCGTTTCACCTCGTCCCTTCCATGGAAGCCGGCCAGCGCCTTCGCGGCCTTGACGGTCACCACGTCGGGCCTGAAGCCGTCCACCTTGAGCCTGTTGCAAGTGTCGGCCACCAGCGGGTACACCTCGTCTGGGACGTGGACGTGGGGTAGCAGCTTCTTGGCGTCCGCGATCCTTGTCCGGAGTTCCTCTAGGCTCTCCCGGTGCCTCTCGATGAAGCCGTAGGGGTCATCGGCGTACTCCTCGTTCCTCTTCAGCGCCTGGGCCCGGGACGCGGGGTCCTGAAGGCTGTGAGTCTCGGCGAAGACGCTGAATCTGTCCAGTATCTGAGGCCTGAGATCGCCCTCCTCGGGGTTCATGGTGCCCACGAGTATGAACCGGGCTGGATGCGACACCGATACGCCTTCCCTCTCCACGGTGTTCCACCCCGACGCGGCGGCGTCCAGTATGCTGTCGGTGATGTGGTCTGGGAGCAGGTTCACCTCGTCTATGTAGAGTATGCTCTGGTTCGCCTCGGCTAAGAGCCCCCTGTCCAGCGCCTTGGCCCCCACCGTCACGGCCTTATCCAGGTCTATGCTGCCCACCAGCATGTCCTCGGTGACGCTGAGGGGGACATGCACCAACCTCATGGGGGCCGTCTCGACGGGCATCGGCCCGCCGTCGAAGAACCTGGCCTTACAGGAAGCGCACATGTTCGTCGGGTCCCTGGGGCTGCAGTGATAGGGGCAGCCTTGGACCTGCTCCACGTCCGGAAGCACCCTCAAGAAGGAGTTGACCAGTAGCGACTTCCCCGTCCCCTTGGGGCCGGAGATGAGGGCGCCCCCCATGGTGGGGTCTACGGCGTTGATGATGAGCACCGTCTTAGCCTCCTCTTGGCCCACGACGGCGGTGAAAGGGTAGAAGGGTCTCTGCCGCCTCAGCTGGGTGCTTTCAAACATGTCTCTCTACTTGCCTCTCTCCCGCTGGAGCCCTTGGAACGCATTCCTGAAGGTGTCCCTCACCTCGGCGGGTTTGGCGGGCTCCTCGAACCCGAACCCCCTGGTCCTGTACCCCACGGCCATGACGGCCCCCCTCTGCACGTCCCCGGGGGACACCTGTGTCCTGCCGTCGAGGGCGGCGAGGGCCTTGGCCGCGCGGACCGTGGATATGTCCGGTCTGTGGCCGTCCACGTGGAGGCTTATGCACGCGGAGGCTATGGCCTCCATGTACTTCAAGGGGACCTCCACCTCACGGAGGATGGCCCGGGCCTCGACGATCTGGTCCCTGAGACGGTTCTGATCTTCTCTGAACCTCTCGGAGAAGCCCACGGGGTCCTCGCCGAACTCCAGGTTCCTCTTGATGATCTCCACCCTCTGAGACGTGTCGTATATGCTCTCCACCGTGATGTGCAGCGCGAACCTGTCGGCGAGCTGGGGCCTGAGCTCGCCCTCCTCGGGGTTCATGGTGCCCACGAGTATGAACCGGGCTGGATGCGACACCGATACGCCTTCCCTCTCCACGGTGTTCCACCCCGACGCGGCGGCGTCCAGTATGCTGTCGGTGATGTGGTCTGGGAGCAGGTTCACCTCGTCTATGTAGAGTATGCTCTGGTTGGCCTCGGCTAGGAGCCCCGGCTGTAGCGCCTTCACGCCTTCACCGATGGCCTTCTCGATGTCTAGGCTCCCCACCACCCTGTCCTCCGTCGAGCCTATGGGGAGGGACACTATCCTCATCTCCCTCTCCTCGGCCTCCAGCTCCTCGCCGCCCCGGTGCCTCCCCAGGCACTCTGCGCACATGTTGGTGGGGTCCTTGGGGCTGCAGTTGAAGGGGCAGCCCTTCACGACGTGGATGGGCGGCAGGATGTCCGCGAGGGCCCTGACGCTGCTGCTCTTCCCCGTCCCCTTCTGGCCCCTGATGAGGAGTCCACCGATCATGGGGTTCACCGCGTTGAGGAGCAGGGCTAGCTTCATCTCATCCTGGCCCACGAGGGCCGAGAACGGGTACACGACTCTGGTGGACAATGCAATACCTATGGGCGGCGGCCGGGGAAAAACCTGTTGATCGGGCGCCCGCCTAGAAGGTGAGGCCCCCGAACCGTCTCCTGGTCTCCCTGAGGTGCCCGAAGACACGGTCCACCGTCTTCAGGTACTGCTCGGAGGTGTGAACGGTCGCCAGCTCGTTGGCCCTCACCCAGAGGCTGCCCGAAACCCTCAGCGACTCTCCCCACCGGTCGCTGAAGACGTTGAGTAGCGGGTTCATGTCTCCGTGCCGGGCTGACAGCCTTCCGACCATCTCCATCAGCTCGTCGTCGCCGTTGAGGAGCCCGGCCAGCACCTGGTGCGGGCCCCCCTCCCAGACCTCCCCCGGGCCGGGGGGAGCCCCGTCGGCGCCCATAGAGTAGCTGGGCTTGCTTTCCTGCTCGCGGGGCACCACCCATCTATGGTCCTTCAGCCTCTTCCTGAGGAGCCCCTCCCACGTTGCGCTCAGGCTGACTATCCTCCTTCCAGGTTGCACCTCCTGAAGATCTCCGCGCACCGCGTAGTCTATCCTGCAGAGGAGCCCCTGCTTCAGCGCGTCGCCTCTGGCCAAGAGCATGGTCGCGTCCACGTGCACCCCCGCCGAGTCGAGGTTCAGGATGAACGGTGTCTCGGGTTTCGATAGTCTGCCCCTCGCCATGAGCAGGGCGGAGTCGATGTTCCCCCCCTCCTCGAAATCTATGCAGGCCAAGCCTCCTAGGAGCTCCCTGACGCTGCCTCTGGGGACCGTCCTGGGCTTCAGCCCGCGTGACTCGAGGAGCCGCATGGCCTCGTCTCTAATGTCTTTGACTGGATCTCCGTCCATCTTGGTGTATATGATTGTTGGCTGAGGAGGGTTTACGTGTTTCTATGGCCTCGTGCCCTACAGCGGTGGCGTCGACCAGAAGATAAAACTTGATGACTTAATTGGTAAAACGTGGAAGAATGTGGTCTATTCTTTCTTGGCTTTCTTGAGGGCCTCTATGGCGGGCATGGGTTTCCCGGAGAGGAACGTGATGAGGGAGCCGCCGCCCAGGCTGACGTGGGTGAACAGGGTCTTGTCGACGCCGTACTTCTCCATGGCGTTGAGGGTGTGCCCGCCTCCTATGAGAGTTATGGCGTGGGCCTCGCCCACCGCCTCGAGTATCTTCTTGGTGCCTAGCCCGAATCGGTCGTCCTCGTACCTCCCCATGGGTCCCTTGACGCCGATGGTGACGGAGTCTTTTATGATCTCGGTGTACTTCTCCATGGTCTTGCCGCCGATGTCATAGACATCGTACGCGGTGGGCAGCTCCTCTACAGATATCTCTTTTCTCTCGCCTTTGTAGTCTATCGCTAGGTCGATGGGGGTCTCGATCTTGTCGCCGTATTTGGTGATGAGCTCCTCGGCTTGGGGCAGGAACTCGTCCCAGCCCTTCTTCCTTATGAACTCCCCGGGGGAGCCCAGGTCGATGCCTTTGGCCATGAGGAACAGCTGGCCGATGATGCCGCCGGTCAGCACCTTCTCCACGGTGCCTTCTCTCAGCACGTTGCTGGCGACGTCCAGGGGCTCGTTGGGCTTGGCGCCGCCGAGGATGAAGGTGTCGTACTTCGACAGCTTCATGGTTTCGAATATGCCTTCTAGGGGCCCTATCTCGGTGGCTAGGTTTCTGCCCGCGCATGAGACCAGCACGGGGGTGAAGCCGACCACGGATGCTTGGGATCTGTGGGCGACGGAGAACGCGTCGTTCACGTAGAGGTCGGCGAGGGGCGCCAGGTTTCTCACTATCTGGCTTTTCGCTTGTTCCTCCGGGGGTTTGTTGGCTGTCTCGTCTTCGAGGAACCTGACGTTGTCCAGGAGCAGTATCTGGCCTGGACGCACCGATTTTATCTCTTTCTTGGCTTTCTCGCCGATGATGTCGTCTACGAACCTGATCTTCTTGCCCATGTGCTTCTCTAGGAGTTTTGCGTGCTGGTCCAGGTGTATGAAGTCGGGGTCGCCCGCCCTGCCCTGGTGGGCCAGCACGACGAGCTTGGCGCCTTTGTCGGCTAGCTCTCGTACTGTCTTGGCGTGGTTCCTGAGCCTGTCCGAGTCGCTTATCTTGCCTGTCCCGGGGTCGTAGGGGACGTTGACGTCTATCCTGAGGAGGACTGTCTTGTCTTTGACGTCCACGTCGTCTAGGGTCAGGTACTCTGGCATGGGTGTCACTTACTCGGCGAGGTATTTAAAGAGGTCAACGAGTCTGGTGGAGTATCCCCACTCGTTGTCGTACCATCCTAAGACCTTGACCATGCTGCTCTTGTCGCCGAGCACCGTTGTGCTGAGGCCGTCGAGGATGCATGAGTGGGGGTTGTCCACGATGTCGCTTGAGACCAGCTCGTCCTCCGTGTACTGGAGTATGCCTTTGAGCTCGTTGTCGGCCGCCTCCTTGTACGCTTGGTTGACTTGGTCCCTGGTAACTTCCTTCTCCAGCTCGACGGACAGGTCTGTGATGGAGCCGCATGTGACGGGGACGCGCATGGCGACGCCGGTGAGCCTTCCGTTGAGCTCAGGCATCACCTCGCCTATGGCATCCGCGGCGCCCGTGGTGGTGGGTATAATTGAGGCTGCTGCTGCTCTACCCCTTCTCCATTTCGAGTGGGGGAGGTCCAGCAGTTGCTGGTCGTTGGTGTATGCGTGGATGGTGGTCATGAAGCCCCTCTTCAGCCCGTACCTGTCGTTGAGGATCTTGACCATGGGGGAGAGGCAGTTGGTGGTGCACGACGCCATGGAGATTATGTCGTGCTTCTCCTTGTCGTACAGCTGCTCGTTGGCGCCCAGGACGATGGTCACGTCCGGGTTCTTTGCCGGGGCGGATATGATTACCTTCTTGGCCCCCGCCTTGAGGTGTTTCGTGGCGCCTTCCCTGTCTCTGAACCTGCCTGTGGACTCTAGGACCATCTCGACTCCCAGCTCCTTCCACGGCAGCTTCTCCGGGTCTCGCTGGGATAATACCTTTAGTTCCTTCCCGTCTACGGCTATTGAGCCGTCCTTCGCCTCGACTTTGGCGTCCAGGACTCCGTGGACGGAGTCGTATTTGAGGAGGTAGGCCAGGTTCTTGGTGTCCGTCAGGTCGTTGACGGCGACGACTTCAAACTTTTCGTTGAACTCGCTGTCTTTCAGTGCTGATCTGAAGAATATTCTGCCTATTCTTCCGAAGCCGTTTATGCCTATTTTTATTGACATGAATCCTTCAAGTAAACGCATGATCTTGTATAAAGGTTTATTTGCGTCAACTTTATTGTTCTGTTTTTTACTACCATTAAAAAGTATATTATAAGTGATTACGATTTGATGCTAAATGTGGGGAATGTTTCTATAGGCAGGATTTACGGGGCATAGGGTGACCCAGAGGATCTCCCTTGCCGGGGGTTAAGAAGTGGTGGGTTAGGTGCTGATGTGTCTTATGAAAGCCTTGACCAGCCTCACGGTGTTCTCGATGTCCTCGACCGTGGTTATGCCGCATGGGCCGTGGATGTAGCGGCAGGGGTTGGCGACGGTTCCGCTGGGTATCCCGGCCTTGGTGAGATGTATGCTGCCGGCGTCGGTGCCTCCGCTGGGCGTCTTCTTGAACTGGTACGGGATTTGTTCGGTGTCGCACGCCTCCATGATGCTGCCCAGGACCTTTGGATGGGCTATGACGCTGCGGTCGGCTATGGTGACCACGGGGCCCTTCTTGAGGCAGGCGCTCTGCTTGTGCTGGGGGACGCCGGGCATGTCCATGGCGAAGGTGTTCTCGATGGCTAGCCCGTAGTCGGGGTCCACCTGCCAGGCGGCGGTCTTGCTGCCGCGGAGGCCGACTTCCTCCTGGACGGTCCCCACGGCGACGACGTTGTAGCTGGTGTCCCGGGCCCACTTGAACGCCTCGGCCATTATGCAGCAGCCGACCCTGTCGTCGAAGGCCTTGCCCCAGATGTAGCCGCCGCCCAGATCCTTGAACTCGACGTCGAAGACGCCGGTCATCCCTACGTATGCTCCTTTTTCCTTGGCTTCTTCGCGGGCCATGGCGCCTATGTCGAGGAACAGCTCGTCCCTGGGTATGGCCTTCTTCTTCTCCTCGTCGGTGAGGACGTGGGGCGGCTTGGTGCCCAGCACGCCGTAGAGGTCGCCTTTCCTGCCCTTGAGCAGGACGCGTTGGCCGGGGAGGACGTTATCCACGATGCCCCAGGTGTGGAACCTGAGGAACCCGGTTTCCTCGATGTGGGTGACAAGGAACGCGACCTCGTCCATGTGGGCGGCGAGCATTATGAGGGGGGCGTCGTCGTCGCCCCTGTGGTGGAAGAAGATGTTGCCCAGCTTGTCCACCTTGACCGTGTCGGCGTGCTCCTCCAGCTCCTCGCGGAGTATCATGCGGGGCTCGGCCTCGGTGCCGGGGGGCCCAAAGCTGTTGGACAGCCTTCTAAGCAGCTCCATGTTCATCTCAATCATCAATTTTAGAGCGGATTAACGATATATGCATATGGCTGGTTTGGCTTCAATTGGGGCTTCAGAGGCATCATGAAGCGCGGGGACTGATTTATGGCCTCGGTTTAGGTTAAACTCTATTATATGGTTCGGGGATATTCTTTCCAGCGTTGTCGGGCCTAGAGCAGAACCTCAGGGAGGTCAACGAGAAGCTTGAGCACATGATGCGGCGCCTCGACTACCTTGAGGCCGTGCTGACGGAGAGCAGGCAGTACCCCGAACTGGCCCGGGTCATGGGGGACCTCCGCGTCGGGGCGGCGCTGTACAGCGAGCCTCTGAAGCTGATACAGAGGCTGGTGAACGTCCGCAGGCACCTGAGCCATGACAAGGAGCACAGGGATGAGGTGAGCCGGATAATCCTCAGCGTGCTGGCGCTTAAGGGGCCTCAGAACATCAGCGCGTTGACCCGGGAGGTTCAGCGGGAGCGGGGCACGGGGAGCAGGGTAACGGTGCGTAAACGGGTGCTGGATCTCGTCGAGGACGGCATCATGGAGAAGGCCGAAGGCCACAGCTACAGGCTCAAAGAGTAACTCAGCGAATACATTAATATTTATAGGTGAAACTAAACATCGTGATGGTCTGGAAGAGGCTAGGCAGGTTACTCATCATACCCGCTGTCCTCTTAGTAAAAATCATATTTTCTAGTAGACGGGCGTACTGGATCATCGGAGCCCCCTACGTGCTGAAAATGTTTGGGCTGGCTTTACTGTTGGCCTCCATCGGCTGCATTATATGTAAAGAATAGCTAACCCGATTACATGATTGACTTAATTCATATTAGAAAGAATATTGAATCCTGACGGGCTTAGGGCATACCGCCTCCATTATTTACTAAACGAAGCCCCCTATGCTTCGCTCTGCTCTTCGCGTACGCGTTCAGAGAGTTCCTCAAGAATCCCCACAACAAGCTCAATTTGAGGAAGATACTGATTCGTCGTCAGCAACTCATATTTCTGAGTCTCCTCTATCAACAACTTCAAAACGTGTATCTTATCTTGTGGACTAATCGATTTAGATTTCTCGTGTATACTCACGGCGATCACGTACTCTTACTATCGGTTTAATCAAACGCAATAGATCAATCCCCCATATAAATGAATGGACAAATAAATATTATAGAGGACTTTGATTATCCTTGTTTTTCAGCCAACGGGCTCAAGGCTTCGTTGAATGTTGCCTTTAACAACCCAGATCCACTCACACCCCTGCTTTATCCACACCCAACCCCCAGAAACCCACCCTCAACCACCCGTTTTCACCTGTCCCTCCTCTTCTCCACCACCAGATCCATAGCATCCGCTATAATCTGCCCAGCTGAAC
>CAZBUI010000072.1:0-2860 GCA_964495055.1 uncultured Candidatus Bathyarchaeia archaeon
TACAAGGGATAAGGCCAGATAGAGTTCGGTCACACGTACTCCGCGGGGATCACTCGTGGTGTAGCGCCTCGACTGGGTTCAGCTTGGACGCCCGCCACGCGGGGTGGAGGCCGCTCACGACGCAGGTCGCCATGGCGAAGCCCACTATGAGGACGCCGAGGCTGGGCAACGAGGCGCTGGGTACGGCCGTGAAGCGGCTGATCAGGTAGCTTATGGTGAACCCGAAGAGGGCGCCTATGACGCCGCCCACGACGCCTGTGATGAGGGCCTCCGTCATGAAGAGGCCCAGGATGTCCGTGCTCTTGGCTCCTATGGCCTTCAAGGTCCCTATCTCCTTGGTTCGCTCCATGACGCTCACGGTCATAGTGTTGGCTATGGTGACGCCCGCGACGAGGAGGCTTATACCGGCTATGCCGCCGAGGACGGCGTTGATGGTCCCGGTTATCATGTTGACCTCCTCCATGATCATGTCCATGGAGTAGTAGCCCAGGTTCTCGAAGTCCTCGTCCAGAACCCTTTTGATCTCTTCGATGTCTTCCGTGATCTCCGCTTTCAGGTCAACCGCCAAATAGCGTCCCTGCGTGTTGAAGACCTGCTCATAGAAGGTTAGCGGCATTATCAGCACGTCGTCTATGCCCGTGTTGGCTAAACTAGCGGTCTTCTTCAGTATCCCCACCACTCTGACTGTGAACTCCACCTCCTCGCCGTCCACGGTGGCTGCTAGCCTTATCCTGTCACCGACCTGGAACCTCTGCTCGTCATCTACGAACCAGACGTTGTAGCCCAGCATGGCGGCGGCGCCGTCACTGCGCTCAAGCAGCCTCCCATCTTCAACCTCGTTCTCGCCGCCGTGAACGATATAATAATTCTCGTCAACACCAGCCGTCTCCACCCGCTCGACTCCTCCACGATGCTCATAGGAGGCCACGCGTCCAGCATGCGCGGGGGCGGTTGCCTCGACGCCCGGGATGTTTCGCAGCCTGTTCAGATCTCGCCAGTCGAGGCTTGAAAACGCCGTATCTCCGCCGCTCTCAGGGTATACCTGTATGGTGTTGGTACCGAAAATGGATACATCGTCCACTATGCTAGTCTTCATGCCCTGGGTCATGCTGATAAGGCCGGTGACGGTCGCGCAGCCGATGAGTATGCCCACCAGGTTCAAGGCGAACCGGAACCTCCTCTCCCGAAGCCCCTCAACGGACATGAAGGCGAAGTCTAGTATGTTCAAGCCCTGCTTCTCCTCTCTGCTATCTTCTCGCTGGCTGCGGCGGCTCGTTCACGGCAGAGGCTCCGGTTTCGAACCTGGGCTGCTGTCTTAGTGCCTTGTATAGTGCCTTGAGGGCCCTGGTGAGGGCCGTGGGCTCCTCGAGGTCTGTTTGTTTCATTTCGTTGCGTATGGTGCCGTGGCTGTGTTTTAAACGGTTTTTCAGTTTCTCTTCAGAATCTGTACAGAATCTCTCTCATCGGGTGTTCGTATACTTTAAAAAACATTCAGGGGTGAGTAGGTGGTAGCTGGGTCTCTTCATGTCCTCTAGGAACCGCGTGCTGAAGCATATGCTGCAGTGGCTCATCGCGGGGAGCAGGGGCGGCCCCAACAGGGCGAGGCTCATCATCGCCATACGGGAGGAGCCCATGAACGCCAACCAGCTCTGCGAGGCATTGGAGGTGGACTACCGTACGGTGCGTCACCACCTTGAGATACTTGAGAAGAACGGGCTGGTGACGAGCATGGGCCCACGGTACGGCAAGGTGTACTTCCTGTCGCATGAGCTGGAGGCGGGGTACGGGGATTTTGAAGAGATTTGGAACAGAATTGGAAATAACGATAATAACGGCGGTGGGGTTTAGAGGTGCGGATGAACAGGAAGCAGCAGGTGGCTTTGGCCATAATGGCATTGTACTTCATTGTGAGTGTCCAGAGCAACGTAGACAGCCTTCTGCTGGACGAGGAGAGGATACTGTACAGCCTGCTGGAGGACGAGAGGATCGTGGTGGACCCAAACTTGGAGGACCTGGACTATGAGAGCCTGCGGCTGGTGAGCAGCCAGCTGGCGGCTTATATCCGGGGGAAGACGCTGATCTCGGCTGTGAACGTCATCTTGCTGGTTTATCTTTTCGCGGCGTATGTGGACATGTACAGGCAGACGAAGGCGGGGTTCACGCTGGGGCTGGTGTTTCTCTCTGGGGCTCTGCTGAGCTACAGCTTGTTCACGAACCCGGTGCTGCTGACGGTGTCGGGTGGGGCTGGTGGCATCAGGGTTGTCCGCTACTTCAACTTCCTGCCTGACTTGTTCACGACGGTGGCGGGTATCATACTGATCTATTTGAGCAGGCAGTAGGGGTAGGCTGTCTGGTTCCCGTGTTTTTGGGGGTTGTGTCATGCTACTTGGTATTGCGGAAAAAAATTCTAGGCGGGAGGTGTTCTTTGTTATGTGGGATACCTGAATTCCAATGCTCACCTAGAGAAGGTTTGAGTTAGTCATAGTTATCAAGTCGTTTTGCTGCGTGAGATTTAAGTTTCAGGATGGTTCTCAAGTTTTTTTGCAGTTCTTCGGGGTCAACTAGATAGGTTTCGGTATAACCGCAGCTTGGACATGCATAAGTACATAAAAATATTCTAGAGGTTATCCTTCCGTCAATATAGCGAGACCAATGTAAATTCGCACCCAGTGTCAGTAAACTAAGTGGCGTATCTGGCTCGATCATATATCCTTCTATCATTTTTGTCTCACATTTTGGGCAAAATACCTCTTTTTCTGGTATGTTATTTTTTTCTTTTAATGTTGTTTTATATTTTTTATTAATAGGCAATGTAGCATGACTCGAACATTTTGGGCATTTATATTCATCGCCACTATTC
>CAZBUI010000072.1:2870-10035 GCA_964495055.1 uncultured Candidatus Bathyarchaeia archaeon
ATATTCATTATTTTTCGGATGGAAAACTGTATTACATTTTGTACAACGCCACTGGGTACTGCTCATGATAAAAAATATCCAATACAACTTAAAATAGTATATACTCCTAATTCTTTGTAATATTGTGTGAAATTCAATATTCGTGCTGCATGGGAGAAATAAAATCCCTGTAAACGAATTCACGGCTACCTGCCGACATGACCCTGTGCACCTAAGAAACACAGCCACCAATAAAAGGGAAAACAGCTAAAAAAGGAATAACAGCCCCCCGAAAAACGCTTACAGCGAGTAGCCAACTATAAGGAACACCAACACACACGAACAGAAACACCCCTCCACGAAAACGGGTACCCCCCCACACCGACGTTAACAAGAACACTTGTCAAGTTCCGTGGTTCAAATACGCTTAAAACCCCGGTGACCATGCATCCCCCAGTGAAAAGACGTGAAAAACCAACGAGACGAAATCGACGACCTCGTCATAAGAGCACTATCCAGCCCAGAACGAAAAAACATACTAAGAATCGTCGCCAGCTATCCCGAAGGAGTCAACTACACAGGCATCCTCGGAGAAACCATGCTCAGCACAGGCAGACTAAACTACCACCTAGGCTAACTCGACGGCTTCCTAGAGAGAGACGACCAGCGACGATACAGACTCACCCAGCTAGGCCGGAAAGCAGTAGCCGTACTAGAGTTCATATAGAAAGACATAGACACCACCATATTAGAGATCCTGAACACTCGAAGATCTGAAAGGCTACGCTGGATCAAGAGACGCATGGACATAGGCTACTACGTGGTCGCCGCCATTCTGCTCGGCATAACAGGCTTGATGGGCTACTTCGCCGCAACTGAGCGGGTCCCCGTCGCGTTCACCCCCGTCTGGGGCATGATGACCGCGGGAATCATATATCTGATGAACAGGTCAAGGAAGAGGGGCCCCGAGCGGATACTTTGGCTCGTGGAGTGGCTGGAATGGAGGCTCTTCGGAGGCTACAAGGAGAAAAACTAGCCGATTCTCCCATAAACGGAGCATTCAATGCCGCCTTCTTCCGCGGCCACCCTCAAAGCTATTTAACCCAAACACAGCAATCATCTCAGGTGGCACCTCCTGTCAAAAGACTCCCCATGGGAAGACCTGAAGCACAGCGACTACCGCGCCCTCCTCGAAGAAGCCAAAAACCAGATCAGAAGCATAGACGCCCAGATCGAAGGCATCCAGCGCATAAGCAACGTTATACTCATCAAGAAAAGCCAGAGCGAATACTACAAAGTCTCAGAAGACCTCCCCTTGGAGATGAGCGTCGCCCTCATGGAGATCGCCGACGGCCTCAAAGACGGCCTGATGAAAGTCGAGAGAACCCTCGCCCGTCTCGAGGCACGCCTCGACATGCTCCAGGACGGCGAATACAAGGAGCAGTACAGGTAGCCGACCGCCGGCTTCATATCGCAGCAAACCCACACTGGGGCAAAGCTGAACACCCTCGCACCAAGGGCGCCCATCCCGAGCCTCGGCCACAGATCCGAGCTGGAAAAGACCATAGGGGACCCGGGACATGAATGGCTGGACGAGTTCAGACACAGCCCACTGAACAAGCTAACCTCAACAACAAACGAAGCCATCAAGTACTTCACGAGAAGAGACCTCCTCGGCGAAGACGCGGGCCCGGTGGAGACGGTTTGGGAACTGCCTCAGGTCAGTAAGATTCTGAGGAGGCAGAGAGACGACGGCTCGTGGGGCCCGACGGAGAATAAGGGCGTCTACCCTCCCGGCCACAAGAGGCTGATGGGGGCCTTCAAGACCCTCAGGACCCATGTGAGACGGTATAGCTTCACTAGGAAGCACGGCGCCGCCCTCCTGCAGACCAGGTTCTTCAAGCCCGACACTTACACCTCGTACAGGGGCCCCGGCTGCTGGGTGCGGTTCCAGTTCTGGTGGCTCAACATCGTTGCGAGCCTCGACAGCTTATCGAGGATGGGGTTCAGCAGGGACGACCCCGACATCAAGAAGGCTCTGGGCTGGCTCGTGGACCACCAGAGGGGCGGTGGCCTCTGGGACACCAGCTGCATGAAGGACAGGAAACCGAGGGACACGCCTCTAACACGCGAGAGGGAGCTCTAGCTGGCCCTAGACATATGCAGGGTCTTCAAAAGGTTCTGCATTTACAAAAGGGGTCAGGTCTCGAAGACCCTCTTCTCCTGCCTGTAGCCCGGCGCCTGCACATGATCCAGCGGCGTTATCGCCTGGTGCATGCAGCTCCTCACGCAGAGGTGGCAGTATATGCAGCGGTACGGGTCCCACGTCACCTTCTTGGCCTCAACATCCACCTCTATGGCGCCCGAGGGACACAGCCGCTCACAGTCCTGACACTGGTCGCACCTGGACATGTCGAAGCTCAGCTCGCCCCGCGTGCCTGGCACATGCTCGGGCCTCTCGAAGGGGTACCTGACCGTCGCCGGCCTCCCGAACAGGTTCTCGAGTATGTTGCCGAGGAACCTGGGCATCTAGGCCGCCTCCCCCACGTAGGTTATCCGCTCGGTGCAACTTATGCACGGGTCTATGCTGTGGACGATGACGGGTATGTCCGCGACCTCGTGGCCCACCAGCATCTGCAGCAGTGGCGGTATGTTGGGCAGCGTCGGTGTCCTGATCCTCAGCCGCTCCAGGTGTATGGTGCCGTTGCCCACGGCGTAGTAGAACACCTCGCCGCGGGGCTGCTCCGTCCGGTAGATGGCGACGCCGTCGGGGAAACCCTCGTTCTTTTCCACGATGGGTCCCTCGGGTAGCTGGTTCAAAGCCCTCTCGATGAGCTCGATACTCTGGTAGACCTCGTCAAGCCTCACCAAAGTCCTCGAGTAGCTGTCGCAGCCGTCGTGGGTGACGGGCTTGAAGTCCAGCTCACCGTAGGCCTCGTAGCCGGTGGTCCTCATGTCCTGGGGTACGCCGCTGCCCCTCACGGTGGGGCCCACGGCGGCCAGGTGGACCGCGTCCGCCCGGGGCAGGATGCCCTTCCCCATGGTCTTCTCCCTGACGGCCGAGTCCCTGTAGAAGACGTGGCTCCAGTCGTCTACCTCCTTCCTGAGGCGCTTCATGTCGGCGAGGTACCTGCTCTGCAGGCCCTCGTCCATGTCTTTGCTGACGCCGCCTATGACGGTGGTGCCCATGTGTATCCTGTGGCCGTTGGTGGCCTCCGTGAGCTCCAGCACGATCTCCCTGTCCCTCCATATCTTCATGAAGAGGCTCTCGAAGCCGATGGCCTCGGCGAAGAGCCCCAGCCAGAGCAGGTGGCTCTGAAGCCGGGCCACCTCGGCCCATATGGTCCGCAGGTACTTTGCCCTCGCCGGCACCTCTGTGTCCGTCAGCTTCTCTATTATCCCCGCGTATGTCTGGCCATGGATGACGTTGCAGATGCCGCAGATGCGCTCGCAGAGGTAGATGTTGCGTCTGTAGTCGTTTAGCTCGGCGGCGCGCTCTATCCCGCGGTGGACGTACCCCAAGTTGGGGAGCACATCCACTATCCTCTCCTCGTCCACGTAGAACCGTAGCTGTATGGGCTCCGGCAGCACCGGGTGCTGGGGCCCGAAGGGTATCACGGTCAGTTTCTGTCTGTCACTCATTCCAGTCGCACCTCCAGCAGCGGCCCGCCTCACAGGCCGCCGCATGCTCCTCCATGGTCTCCTCGAACTCCACGAAGCTCTTGACTCGCTCCGCGGCGTCAAGCTCGGGTATCTCTGCCTGGCGTCTGCTCCGGATCTCCTCGAGGTCGGCCTGCCGAGGCACGAACTCGCTCATGTCAGGCTCGGGCTCGCCTAGGCCCTCGCCGCCGAGGTACCTGTCGATGCTGGACGCGGCCCTTCTGGCGTCCCTCATGGCCGA
Source organism: uncultured Candidatus Bathyarchaeia archaeon (assembly GCA_964495055.1). GTDB lineage: Archaea > Thermoproteota > Bathyarchaeia > TCS64 > TCS64 > RBG-16-57-9. Next base: position 6,751 of record CAZBUI010000072.1, read on the forward strand.
GACGACGTTAGAGGTCCCGAACGCGGCGTCGCCGCCAGCGAAGACGCCGTCCACGCTGGTCCTGCAGTCATCGTCGATCACTATGTTGCCTTTGCGGTCCACCTCGACGCCGAAGCCCGGCGGCACCACGACGTTGTAGCCTATGGCCGCCACCACGGTGTCGGCCTCGATGAACCCGGGGGGCCCCTCCATGGGGACGGGGCGCCTCCTCCCCGACTCGTCGGGCTCCCCGGGAACCATGTACTGGTACTCGATCCTCAGGGGCCTGCCCGGGTGGATCACCAGCTGCGTGCTCAGGAAGTCGAAGTCGATCCCCTCCTCGACGGCGCCGTGGACCTCGTGGAGGCTGGCCGGCATCTCGCCCTCGGTCCGCCTGTAGAACACGGTGACCTCCTCGGCCCCGAGGCGTTTAGCCGTCCTCGCCGAGTCGATGGCGCTGTTCCCGCCGCCGATGACCACCACCCTCCTGCCCAGGTCCGGGGTCTCGTCTCTGAAGTTGACCGCCGTGAGCAGGTCTATGAAGCTGATGACCCCCTCGCTGTCCTCTCCCTCGCAGCGGAGCTCGTTGCACCGCTCGGCCCCGATGCCTATGAAGCAGGCGTCGTAGCCCTCGGCCATTAAGTCGCCGAGGCTCGTCACCTCGCGGCCCGTCTCGACGGTCACCTCGGCCTCCTTGAGCCGGGCCGTGATCTCCTCCCGCATCAGGTCCTTGGGGAGCCTGTACTTGGGTATGCCCCAGAGCATGGCGCCCCCTAGGGCCTTCTCCCTCTCGAGGAGGGTCACCTCGTGGCCCAGCATGCCCAGGTAGTAGGCCGCGGAGATTCCCGCCGGCCCGCCGCCGACGACGGCCACGCGTTTACCCGTAGGGGGTCTACGCTCGACGTCCCTCGTGAAGCCGCCGTGGCTCTCCCTGAACGCGTCGGCGGCGTAGCGTTTCAGCATACGTATCCGTATGGGCTTGGTCTCAAGCGTCTGGCGGCAGCCCTCCTCACAGGGCGCAAAACACACCCTCCCCAGGACGGCGGGAAGCGGAGCCCTGTCGATGATGGTCTCGTAGGCTCCCTCGACGTCGCCCCGCTCCACCTGCCGTACGTATTTAGGGATGTCCACCATGGCTGGGCAATTCTCCCGGCACTTCCCCAGCTTGCGCATTATGGGCGGCCTGGGGCCCTCGGAGGGCTTCAGCAGCGTCGCCGGCGAAGTCTCGGTCTTCAGCATCTTCCCTCCGAGGTCGACAGCCAGGCCTTTGAACTCGACCCCGAACATGTCCTGGCTCTCGTTCTCGGCGATGAAGGCCACCAGATACTCTCCAGTGATGCTCGGCACGGGTCTGCCTTTCGGCGTCCTCAGGCAGACGCTCTCTACCCTGTCATCCACCTCGAAGTGGTGTATAACCTTCAGAGCATCGCCTAGGTCCCGAGTCGTCGTCGTTATGAACCGGGCCCCCCTCTCCTTCAGCTCACGAACCTTGGGGAGGAGGGTCTCCTCGGTCACCTGCACTTCGTTCACCGTCCCTGTCTCTGTCACCTCCAGCACCATCACTCATCCTCCTCCTCGGGCGCCTCGCCCGACAGCTTCTTCAGCGCCAGCACCACCGCGTCGATTATCTGCTCCGGCCTCACCGCGCAGCCCGGCACGTAGACATCCACGGGGACGACATTGTCCACGCCCCCCAACACGTTGGGGCAGTTGTGGAATATGCCTCCGGTGCACGCGCAGGTGCCCACCGCTATAACCATCTTTGGCTCGGGCATCTGCTCGTAGAGGTTCCTGAGCACCCTCTGGTTGCGCCAGTTTGCGGGCCCGGTCACCATGAGGACGTCGGCCTGCTTGGGGTCGCCTATGTTGACTATGCCGAACCGCTCCACGTCGAACTTTGGCGTCAGCGCAGCGAGCACCTCGATGTCGCAGCCGTTGCAGCTGCCGCAGTCGTAGTGAAGCACCCACAGGCTCTTGAGCCTGGATTTCTCCATCAGCGTCACCCTAGATCACACCTCCGGCGGCGAGTGCGGCAACGTTCAACACTATGAGGGTGAACCCCACGGTCCATGTCGTCCTGATCATCTTCTGCCACGTCAGCCTGGGGTAAATGTTGTCCACTAGGAGCGCCGCGAAGAACATGGTTAGGCTGATGGCAGCCCCGACGATGGGGCTGGGCGCCCAGAAGAGGCTGAGGATCATCAGCATGGTGGCCAGCTTGGTCCAGTGGCCCAGCTCCACGAGGGCCATAGTGTACCCGCTGAACTCCGTGAATACGCCCCTCACCAGCTCCTGGTGGGCGTGCCCGGACCCCGAGACGTCGAAGGGGCTCTTCTTCATCTCGATGATCAGCACTATCATGAGGGCGGCAACCGCCGCGGGCAGGACCAGCAGCAATGGCGCGCCGTACTCGTAGATGCCTCTTACGGTGAAGCTCCCTGTCACCATGAATATCGCTACATAGGCTAGAAGCATGACGGGCTCGTAGCTCAGCATGGCCAAGAACTCGCGTCTCCCTCCCAGGTAGCTATACGGGCTCTTGGCGTTGTACGCCGCCACCGCGAGGCACACGTCCGCGACGCCCGTCACGAACAGCACCAGTAGCAGGTCCTGCCTGAAGGTCACAAGAGCCGCTGCCACGAGGGCGAAGCCCAGGTAGCTAAAGGCCAGCACCGGCTGGAGGCCGCTGGCGATCATGGGGGTCTTGCCCCAGAGCTTGATTGCGTCGTAGAAAGGCTGCGCCAGCGGCGGCCCGACGCGCTCCTGCATCCTAGCTGTCAGCTTCCTGTCCACCCCCACCAGCAGGCCGCCGATGAGGGGCGCCGCCAACGCCAGAGCAGCGGAAAACAGCGTCTCCGTGTAGTTCACCTAGATCACCTCCGCAATGAACATGGCTGCTATGACCGCCGCCCCCAGGTAGACCGCCAGGCGGTCAAGCCAAGCCTCGTCGATGCTCGATGCGAGGTAGGTCCCTGAGACGTTCACAGCCACCTGAGAGTCCGCGGTCGTCATGAAAGTCACTTCTTTGTCGGCGACGTTCTCGCCGCATAGGTAGGGCGCGGCGATGGCGCCTCCCTTCATCCTGGCCAGCCATGAGCCCACCAGTAGCACCCCTGCCCCCGCCGCCCAGAGGGGTAGCACGGGGAACGACGTGAAGCCGAGGTCCACTCCGCCCATGGGCGTGGACACTTGAGGGGCGTAGAACACAGCAGTTATGGGGTTCACCAGGTGGGACACCACGAGGGCGGCTCCGACGCTGAGAAGTACGTTCATCGCCAGCAGCGTGTAGAGGGACACCCTGTAAGG
>CAZBUI010000073.1:0-9741 GCA_964495055.1 uncultured Candidatus Bathyarchaeia archaeon
ACGCCTCCTGGCCCTTGGTGAAGTCGTCGCCCCACACTATCGCCTCCCCCGCGCCTTGAAGCAGCTCTATGGCGTCGGTGTAGGTCACCCTCCTGAACGGGGTGCCCGGCGCCGCGAGCTCCCTGTCCAGCAGTTCCAGCTGCTCACCGGTCTCCTCCCTGGCCATCTTCAGCATGTGGACCAGGGTCTCCTCCAGCACAGCCATCACAGTCTCGTCGTCCGCAAACGCCTGCTCTATGTCCATCTGCCGCACCTCGTTCAGGTGGGTCGGCGTGTTGAACTTCTCGGCCCGCCAGATGGGCGTGATGGTGAAAACCTTCTCGAAGCTCATGGCACACATCTGCTTGTACAGCTGGGGGCTCTGAGCCAGGTACGCCGTCTTCTCGAAGTAGGGGATGGCGAAGAGGTCGGCGCCGCCCTCGCTGGCGCTGCCTATGATGCACGGCGGCTGGAACTCCATGTAGCCCTCCGCCGTCAGGTGCTGTCTGAAGCCCTTGATCAGGGCGTTCTGGACCCGGAAGATGGCGTTGGTGGTGGGGCTGCGGAAGTCTAGGAACCTCCAGTTGAGCCGCGTGTCTAGGTCGCTCTTCTTGTTCTCCAGTATGTCCACGGGCAGCGGCTGCTGGGACCTGTTTATGACCTCGATGCCGTCGGGGATGAACTCGACGCCGGCCTTTGCCACGCCGCTCTTCACCGCCACTCCGGTGACCGCCACCACGTCCTCGCGGCCCAGGCTCAGGCTGAAAAGGTCCGGTGAGTCCGGCTTCACCACCACCTGGATCTCCCCGGTCCTGTCCCTGAGCACTATGAACCGTATGTTCTTGAGGTCCCTGGTGCGGCTCACCCAGCCAGCGAGAGTCACCCTCTCGCCGGTGCGGCGTCCGGCGTCCCCGATGTAGGTGCGTTCAAACATGTCCCTGGCCCCGGTGTTTACGAGGCTAGGAACAGCTGTAGATTATAAAAAGTTTGGCGGTCAGTAGGCGTACTCGACCCGTAGATCCATGTTTCGCACGGTCTTCGCGACCGACGTGAGCGCCTTAAGCCGCTTCTTGCTCAGACGCCTCGACCCGCGGCCCTGCAGCACGACGCGGGTCTCGGTGCTGCCGTCGGGCAGCCAGATGATGTTCATGGTGACGATGTGCTGGTTGGCGAAGAGGTCCTCGAGGAACTGCCTGTCCTTGGTCCCCGACTCGAGGACGAGGACCCTCTTGTTGAACCTGTTCCCGAGGTCGCGGGTGAGCTTGGGGGCCGAGTTGAACTTGGCCGCGTCTCCTTTGCCCACCACGAGGACGAGGAACCTGCCCGCGTCCAGGACGTTGTCGAGCCTCGCCTTCTGCAGGATCTGGTGCTCGTTCTCCATCTCCAGCAGCGCCTTGGCTACCTCCATGTATGTCTCGCTTACCTCGCCTGAATCCACTTTACGCTGACACTTCGAGCAGAGCATCCCACTCTTCAGACAGAACTCGCATAGCTGTATTTGCACGTTGATGGTTCCTCCGGCGCGTCGGAGGGGTCAATGTGGATGATCTGCCCGTTCACCTAAGCCTTGACGTGTATGTCAATGGTGCTTACGTTAGAGGGGCCTCTGTCATCGGTATCTATCTTGTCGGTGTCTATCTCTATCTTCACTACCTCAGCCTTGGGCATGAACCTGTTCCTTAGGACCTCCACGACATCAACCGCTCGGCTGATGCTGCGGCCCCTCGCCTTCACGACGATCTCCTCGTGGCCGCTCTTGAACAGGGTCATACACGCCAGTACGTAGTTGAGGACAGGCTTCCGTCCGATGTAAACGGTGTTAGATCTCTCCATTTTGACTCCTCGCCACCTAGTTTTTACGCTGGTGCGTAAGATAAGCAGAACAAAAGGTTAAAAGGATTTTCCCTGAGCGGATCAGCGGGGTTACTCCGATAAATAATATAATTATTCACGTGAAAAAGAGTAAAAAACGGGTTTTAAGCGCGTTTAAGCGCGCTGCAGTTCTCGGTTAATCAGCTAATCTCGGTGAACGATTGTTGAATCGCGGAACCGGGATTGGCGGTTGCATCAGCGCAGCCTGTACCTGTCGTTCCGCCACGGGTCCGCGGTGTTGCTGTACATGCCTGCCTCCCAGTAGCCGAGCCTATCCCTCTTCATGAACGCTATCTTGTTCAGCCACATCGCCGACTTGTAGGCGTACTTGTGGGGCACCACGAGCCTCATGGGGCCGCCCAGCGGCTGGGGCAGGGGCTCGCCGTTCAGCCTGTGCGCCAGAACTATGTCGTCGCCCGTCAGCTCCTCGATGGGCAGGCTCGTGGTGTAGCCGTCGTAGCACTCGAAGGAGACGTACTTGGCGTCGCGGGTGGGCTTCACCTCGTCCACGAGGTCCCTGAACCTTACGCCCTCCCAGCGTTGGTCCTTGACGCTCCAGGTTTCCACGCAGTGGAAGTCGCTCACCGACTCGGTCTGGGGCAGGGCCATGAACTCGTCCCACGTGAACGACCGGGGGTTCTCCACCTCCCCGGACACCCCCAGGCTCCACTCCGCCTTCTCCACGTCTGGGAGAGTGCGGGCGATGCCGGGGTGCTCCACCCCCCAGCCCAGTATCTTTGGCACCCACCGCTGCCGGGGCGGGAGCCTCTCCCTCGGCTCCTCCTTTTTCCTCCTCCAGAACAAGTCGCTCAGGCAACGCATCTGGTGGGCGGAAATTAAAGGCTTCCAAGGCTTTTATGACGCCGTGCACGACTCCTTGTCATGGAAAAACGTGAACGCGCAGAGGAGATCATAAGGCGGCTGGAGGAGGAGTACCCCGACGTGGACGGCACCTCGCTCAACTGGTCCACGCCGCTAGAACTTCTGGTGGCCACAATACTCAGCGCCCAGAGCACCGACGAACAGATCAACAAGATCACCCCCAGCCTCTTCAAGAAGTATCGGACGGCTGAGGACTACGCCGATGCGCCTAGGGAGGAGTTCGCGGAGGACATTAGGTCCAGCGGCTTCTATAACAGGAAGGCCGACGCCATCCAGTCCGCCGCCAAGGCCATCGTCGAGGAGTACGGCGGAGAGGTCCCCTCCACCATGGAGGAGCTAACCAAGCTCAAAGGCGTGGCTCGTAAGACGGCGAACATCGTCCTCAGTGGGGCCTTCGACAAGACCGTGGGCATCGCCGTGGACACCCACGTCCTCAGGCTCAGCCACCGCCTGGGGCTCACGGAGGAGAAGAACCGGGACAAGGTGGAGCAGGACCTCATGGCGCTCATCCCCCGTGAGAAGTGGTTCGCCGCCAACTACCTGCTCATAGAGCACGGCAGAAGGGTGTGCGACGCCAAGAAGCCCGACTGCGAGAACTGCGTCCTGAACGACATCTGCCCCTCGGCGTTCACGTTCAAACACAACAAGAAAGAGTAGAAGCTACCCGCCGTATATCTTCTTGTAGACCTTGGCCTTGCTCAGGGTCCTCTCGTGCTCCCTGCGCATGTACTCGTGCTCGGCCTCTCTGCACTCCCTGACTGGCTCAGCGGGCACGCCCAGCGCTAGGTGGTTGGCGGGTATCTCGGCGCCGGGGGAGACCAGGGCGCCCGAGCCCACGATGGAGTTTTCGCCGACGACCGCCCTGTCGAGCACTATGGCGCCGATGCCGATGATGCCGCCGTCCCCCACCTTGGCGCCGTGGACGGTGGCTCCGTGGCTGACTATGACGTCCGACCCGATCTCCACGGGGTTACCGGTGGGGGCCTCGATGAGGCAGCCCTCCAGCACCGTGGTGCGGGCGCCTATCCTGACGGTATCGTCGTCGCCCCTGACGACGGCGTTGGTCCAGATGTTGACCTCCTCGTCCAGCGTCACGTCGCCGATGACCCACGACCCGGGGGCCAGGAACACGGAGGGGTGTATCTTGGGCTTCTTGCCCTGGAACTCTATCACTGACATGGCTTCCTCAGCTGGAATCAAGCGTCTAGGATCGTGAAAAGAATATTGCTAGCTCATCTGCAGCATGCGCTCGATGGCTCGCCTAGCCTTTTCCGCCGTGTCCTCAGGCACCGTCACCACGTACTGCTCCTTAAGTAGCGCCTCGTAGAGGTTGTTCAAGTCGATGCGCTTCATGGCGGCGCACTCGGCGTACTTCTTCACGGGGAGGAAGGTCTTGTGGGGGTGCTCGTTCCTGAGCCTGTCGATGAGGCCCTGTTCGGTCCCGACGATGAAGGTCTCGGCATCCGACTCCACGGCCCGCCTCGTCATGCCGCCGGTGGACAGCACGTAGTCTGCCCTGTCTTGGAACTCGGGCTCGCACTCGGGGTGGGCCCACACCTCGGCGCCGGGGTGCAGCTTCTTCAGCTCCATGGCCTCGTCGCCGTTGCCTAGAAGCCTGTGGACGCTGCAGTAGCCGTCCTCGGGCACCACCACGAGCTCCACTTCGGGCACCCTCTTCTCCACGTAGTAGGCAAGGTTCCTGTCAGGGCCGAAGATCACCTTTTCCGCGTCCAGCCCGGCGACAATCTTGTCAGCGTTGGCCGACGTGCAGATGACGGTCGCCTCCGCCTTGGCCTCGGCGAGGGTGTTCACGTAAAGCACCACCGGGGCGCCGGGGCGCCTCTCCTTGGCCTCCCTGAGCCTGCTTAGGGGCAGCATGGCCGCCATGGGGCAGCACGCTTCCAGGCTCGGGATTATGACCTTCTTGTCAGGGTTGAGTATGGCGGCCGTCTCGGCCATGAAGTCCACGCCGCAGAAGACTATGAGTTTCGCGTCCTTCACGCGCTGGGCCTGCCTGCAGAGCTGCAGCGAGTCGCCCAGATAGTCGGCGATCTCCTGTATCTCGGGTATCTGGTAGTTGTGGACCAGCAGGATTGCCTTCCTCTCGTCCCTGAGTTCTAGTATGCGGCGCTGAAGATCGCTGAGCCCCAATCACACCATCTCTATCTCTAGCTTCACGTCGAGGCTCCTGACGCTGTGGGTGAGGGCGCCCAGGCTGATGACGTCCACGCCGGAGGCGGCGTACTCCGCCGCGTTCTCGGACGTGATCCCGCCTGAGGCTTCGTATATGAAACCGGTCCTGAGCCCTCTCTCCTCCAGCTCGGCGAGGCATCTATGTATCTCCGATGGAGCCATGTTGTCGAACATTATTATCTCCGCGCCCGCGAGGGCTGCCTCCTCTGCCATCTCCAAGGAGTTCACCTCGACCTCGATCTTCTTGGTGAAGCTGACAGCCTCACGGGCCCTGAGCACCGCCTCCGTGACCGAGGGCACCAGCTCCAGATGGTTGTCCTTTATGAGGACGCAGTCGTCGAGCCTGAACCGGTGGGTGTCGCCTCCTCCGTGCTCCACGGCCCTCTTGTCCAGGTCTCGGAGCCCCGGCATGGTCTTCCGCGTGGCGGCCACGCGCGTCCCGAGGCTGACCTCGTTCACCTCTTCCACGATCCTCGCGGTGACGGTGGCTATCCCGGCCATCCTGCCGACTATGTTCAGCGCCGTACGCTCCCCCGACAGAATAGCCGCGGCGGGCCCCTCCACCTCCAAAAGGGTCTGATCGGGCTCCACGGCGTCGCCGTCCGCCGCATGTGCCTCGACCTCACAGCCCAGAATCTCGAACACCATGGACGCCTCCATGAGCCCGGATGACACACCAGGCTCCCTATAGAAGAGACGAGCCCTTGCCCTCTGGTCGGCGGGGATGAGGGCCTCCGAGGTGACGTCGCCGTAGCCGATGTCCTCCCTCAGAAACATCTCGATCTTTTCCCTAGTTAGCTCTCTATACACATCCATACACGGCTCACCCAGCATTCGTTCACGTTGTTTTAAAGAAAGTCTGACACCACTCTTTATACTGTTCCCCACCGTGGCAGGCTTTAAAGCGTGCGCCCGCGATACCCCCTTGATAGACATGGACCACATGAGATACCTGCTGGAGGTGGGGACGGGCGTAGACCTCCACGGCATGGACGAGACCAAGGCGGCCCAGCGGGCCGTGAAGGACGCCATAAGCCACAGCAGCATGGTGGGGCTCGGCGGCCTATTCAAGTTCGAGAGCTTCTCCGAGCTGGAGGAAGCCCTCATGGTGGACGTCACCGTAGCCGCCCCCAATCCGGGGAAGGTGGACGGGGAAGCCGTGCTTGGCGTCCTCCCCGAGGGCAGGAGGAGGATAACGGTGGTGAAGGGAGGGCTGGAGTTCCCCGTCGAGGCTACAGCGGAGGAGGCGAGGACTCACGGCGTCGTCATGGTCAACGCCTGCATCGTCGTCCTCATCGACGTGGATAAGGCCAGGCGCAGATAAGCCCCGCCACCCCTTGGGCCCCGCCAATACGCATTTATCTTTACTCTAGCGATACATCTACTCATGAGCCACGTAGTGAGCCGCATCTGGGAGCCCGTCCAGCGCACCAGAGCCGAGACATACCTCCAGATAACGCTGCTGAGCTTCTCAGCCAGCGTATCCCTCACGAGACTCTTCCTGGATCTCACGGGCTACCCCCAGCTGGGCAGCCAGACCCTGCACATCGCCCACGTGCTCTACGGCGGCGTCCTCCTGTTCGCGGCAAGCCTGCTGCCCCTCATCTACGCCAACAAGTGGGCTCTCACATGGAGCGCGCTGCTCTCAGGGCTGGGCGTCGGCCTGTTCATCGACGAGGTGGGCAAGTTCATCACCCAGACCAACGACTACTTCTACCCGGCTGCAGCCCCCATAATATACGCTTTCTTCCTCCTGACGGCGCTCCTCTACCTCAAGTTCTCCAAGGAGCCCACCCTAGACGCCCGGGGCGAGCTTTACGCCGTGCTGGACACCCTCGGCGAAGTCCTAGACCACACCCTGGAGCCGGAGGAACGCGAGGACATGCGCCTCAGGCTCCAAAGGATACTCGACGAGACAGTTAACCCCGACCTCAGAAGCCTCGCCACAGAGCTCATGGACTTCATCGAGTCTGACAGCCTTCAGGTGACCCCGGAGAAGCCCAACTTCTTCGACGGCTTGATACTGCTCTGCAACGACGTAGAGAGGAAGTACCTGAACCGGCGGAGGGTCCGGGTATTCCTCGTGGCGAGCCTCATAATCCTAGGGACCCCCAGCCTCACGAGGTTCCTCGAGTACATCACATTAACGGCTGCCCAGAGGGGAGATTATTTGGCAGTCATACTGTCCGAGGTCCCTTCGGCCTCCGGGATCGATATGTTCTGGGCCCAGATGCACATCGTGCTAGACGGCGCGGTGGGGCTTGCCCTCGCGCTGAGCGCCGCCTTGATCTTCTTGGGGATGGATAGGTGGGGGCTTGAGCTAGGGTCGGCGGCGCTCCTAGTGTCCCTCCTAGTGCTCAACGTGGTCCTCTTCTACATAGAGCAGTTCTCGACGATAGTTACGGCGGCGTACCAGTACGTCACGCTGCAAGGGCTCTACTACTACGAGAGGAGGCGCCTGCCGAGAAGAAAGTGAGGGCTACTCCAGTGGGTGGCCGCAGTTGCTACAGAACTTCTCTGTGCCAGTCACCGGCTGGCCGCACTGGGGGCAGAAACCCTGGTTCTCGGTCTCCGGCTCAGCCTCTCGCCTATCCTGCCTACGTTCCTCGATGGTCTCCTTGGCCGCGTCTATCCCTTTACTGGCTAGCTCGGTTTCCTGCTTGATGCCCTTACGGGCTAGCCTGAACGCGGCTCCGAGCCCCTTCTTTGCGGCCTCCACCCTCTCTCGACCCCCTCTTCGATGTCCTCCTTGTTGACGTCTCCGAGTATGCCTTTCCTAGGGGGCGGCGTTTCGCCTCCGCGGGAGGCAGGCGTCTTCTCGATCGGCGCCCCGTAACTGAGGCAAAACTTGTGATGGTCCTCGATCTTGGACCTACAGTTGGTGCAAAACGGCATATATATCCTCAAAGTAACCCCCCGTATAGAGGCGTTTAAGATTATCCCCGGATGAGCCTCATGAAGTAGTCCACTATGAGCTCGTGGATCTTTATCCCCGTCGTCTCCATGAGCGCCTTGTAGCCCGGGAAACAGTTTGCCTCAAGCACGAAGGGCTCTCCGTCGTCCCGTGGCAGCACGTCCAGCCCAGTGATCTTCAGCCCCGCGGCGTCGGCCACCTTCACGGCCAGCTCGTCGTAGACGGGGTCCGTGAACGGCTCCGCCGAGGCCCCGACTGCCACGTTGTACCTGAAGTCCTCGGGATTCGACCGCTTCTCCCTGCCCACAACCTCGCCGTCTATGACGAAGAGCCTAATATCGTAGCCCTGGTTGGGAATGTACTCCTGCAGGTAGAACACGCCCTCGCCGTGGCTGCGGATGTACCAGGTCAGGAACTGGAGGAGGTCCTCGCGGCTCCTTATCCTGCTGAGCTTCATCACGCCAACACCCCTGGCCAGACAGATGGGCTTGAGGACCACCTCCCGGCCTTCCCCCAGTAGCCTCTCGGCGAACCCGTACGCCTCCTCGACGTTCTCCGTGATCACGGTTTCTGGATGCGGCAGCCCAAGCCTTCCTAGTTGCAGCGTGAGATGCTCCTTCGAGTAGTGAAGCATGCTCTCCACGGGGTTGATCACCACGGCGGCCTCGTCCAGCCGCCTCAGAATCAGGAGCCTGTGCAGCAGCTCGAAGGTGGTGCCCCTGTGCAGCATGTTGCTGGGAACATAGACCAGGTCGTAGTCGGGGCTGTAGTCCGGCAGCGATATGTCCCACGGAGCCTTATAGTCGGTTTCTATGCCCCTATCTAAAAGCTCTCGGCGCACCAGCTGGGTCTCGCCGGTGCTCGGGTTATCTGTGAAGACGAGGACGCTCATCCGTTATCCAACATCGAGGGTGTCGCATCCATTTATATTCGTGTCGGGTACACTGGACAAGCCACGCCCGAGTCATCGATAAGCCAAGATTCTGATCAAATTCTGTAGTAAAACTGAAAAACCGTTTAAAGCACACCGTCGGTAACCCTTAAAAAGGAGACCCACCTCCAAGATAGAAGAAATCTACTAGGTAGAGGTCAACCCAATGGCGTTGAGCATAAGCAGCAGGACCCCCGTCAGGATGCCCGTGAGCCCACTCCAGGTCCTGATCATGATACAGCTCGACGGCGGCCCCAAGTACGGCTACGAGATGCTCAAGATCCTCAAGGAAGAGTTCGAAGGCGTGTGGGAGCCCAAGACAGGCACAGTCTACCCGGCCCTCAAGAGCCTAGCGAGGAAGGGCTTCGTAGAGACCGTGGAGAGAGACGGAACCGAGTACTACCACATAACGGAGAAAGGGAGAAGCCTCTTCCCCCAGCTGGAGACCCACTTCGCGGACTCCCTCGGCTTCACCGTTAACTACTTAGCAGTCCTCTTCAAGTGGATGTCCGGGGAGATGAAGCAGGGCGCCCTCAGACTGATGAGCCTCGTCGTAGACAAGGACGAGGATATGACTCAGAGGATGTTAAACCAGTTCTACAGCAACTTGGACGCCGACGTGAAGGAGAGCTTCCTTAATAAGGTACGGGATATGACGGAGCATAGACTCGCGCTAGTCGATGAGCTGTTGGAGGACACAAAGTGACGCACCTGATAGAGGCCGTCGACCTCGTGAAGACCTACGTGCAGGGAGGCAGGCCGCTGGAGGTGCTCAAGGGCATCTGCTTAACCGTAGAGCCCGGCGAGTTCACCGCCGTCATGGGCCCCAGCGGCAGCGGAAAGAGCACCCTCCTCAACATGATAGGGGCTCTCGACAGGCCCACATCGGGCAAGGTCTACATAAACGGCTTGGACATCTCGAAGCTCAACGACAACCAAGTGGCTGAGCTCAGGAACAGGGAGATCGGGT
>CAZBUI010000074.1:0-9702 GCA_964495055.1 uncultured Candidatus Bathyarchaeia archaeon
TGGGTGGCCTTGGCGCCGTCATCCGACGACAGGGCGGAGAGGGCGTACGCCCGGAAGGTGAAGGACGCGGTCCAGCTGCTGTTCTTTCAGCACCACAGGCTCCCCGGCGTCAGGGGCTGGGAGCTCAGGAAGGAGCTGGGAGGCGACTGGATGAACGTCCTTGACGTGCTGGACAAGCAGCTAAAACCCCTGGACCTCCAGGTGACCCGGGCTTTCGACGAGCCCGACATAGTCGAGCCCACAGCCGCCCAGCTACAGGACGCCCGGTACTACGTTACCCTGAGGGGGACGGTGGACCAGAAGGCGGCCAAGACCATCGGGTGGCGCATAGACGATATCGCCGGTTTAGCCGTCTCGGTGGCGTACCTCATCTCCAAGCAGGGGAAGGCGCCCAGGTCCGACGTGGAGAGGGTGCTGGAGGAGAAGCTGCCGGGGTGGAGGGTGAAGTTCAACGTGGACAGGTACATTCAGGAGGGCTACCTCGGCGAGGACGAGCAGGGCGTCATGTACCTGGACTGGCGGAGCAGGGCCGAGATCGATACCAAGAAGCTGGTGGACCTCGTCGTCGGGTTCGGCAAGAAAGACCGGGAAGCCTAGCCCTAGAAATCAATATTCCTTTTCCTGCGTCACGTTCTTCATTTAATGTGTCTGTCGATGTAGTCGAATATCTCATCCAGCCTCCTATGGTTCGCGTATATGGTGTTTCTAGCTGTTATGCTTAGTAGCCCCGTTCTAGCCAGATCCTCGATGCATTTGGTGACTTTCTTACCGTCTTTCTTGATCTTGTTCTGAATCCAGCCCCTCATCCGGTCCACGGGTATGTGAGGTGAGCCGAATGCCCCTGCGTTCACCAGACGGTTGAGTATGTCTGCCTTGATCTGTTCGTCTGTTAGATCCCGCCTCACCAAAAAAGTTCACTAGACCTTAGTCGTTATTATTTGAACTGAGAAATAGTAAGTGTTTTGGCTACATTTTATCATGATTCTAAGGTTTATAGGCGCTTTTTTCTTGGATTATGAGGTATTTTACATCAGTTTTTACACTAGACCACAATTACGACTAAGGTCTACTAACTAAACCGTGTTGGGTAAACCATTTATACTATACTTGGCATGCATCGTTGGAGCCCAGGCTCATGTACCGAGAAGACAGAGAATCAGTGATCCTCACCCTGTTCGGGCAAAGCCCCCAGACCCGGATACTCGACCTATTCATGGACAACCCCCTGTTCGAGTTCACGAGGAACGAGATTATAGACGCCCTGGGCATGGCCAAAACCACCCTGTACAGCACCCCCCCCGGGTTCGAGGAAGCCGGAGTGATAGTGGAGACTAGGAAGATCGGTAAAGCCTCCCTGTACCGCCTCAACGGGGACTCCCCGGTGGTCCAGGGCCTCAAGAGCCTGATAAGAAGGCACGCCAAGACTATGGCGCACAGCGAGGCGGCGACCGACTTGCCCGTCGAGGAAGAGAGGCTCAAGGCACCGATAGCCTGATCTATGGAGACCATGGAGTCTAGTCCTTTTCTCCTGCCTCTATGGACGCTATCTCCACAAGCTTGGGCTCAGCCACCGTTATCCCCTGCAGCAACCGCCTCTCGTCGCCCTCAAGGAAGTAGGAATCCACTAACTCCTTACGAACCTTCACGCGCTCGTACCCGTGTAGCCTCAGAATTATCTGTGCCTTCTCCAGCTGCCTCTGCAGCACGTCCTCCACCACCGCGACCCACGGGCTGATCCTCCAAGAGGACTCGGCCTCGAACAGATTCAGATCCGTCGGGAACGCGTTCAGGTTCAGCATCTGGTCCCCCATGGTCGTGAATATGTACAGGTTTCCGTCATCAACCGCGAAATGCTTACCCAGCCTTCAACACCTCCAACAAACCGTTTCTAAGCGCCAAGAGCAGAAAGGACTTGAGGGCCAGCAGCCTGTCCATGAACGGCAGCACCATCAGGCAGGCGCAAGCCGCCGACAGCAGCCTGCGCACCGGCACCCTGACGAGGAAAGCCACCTTTTCCGTTGGGCTTTTCTCACGGGACTCGCCCCGGAGGCTCCTGAGCCACCGCATCAGGGACCTGAACTTGACGCCTATCACGGAGTCCGTGATGCGTCCCGTCTTCAGGGTCCTTATCCACGTCCCCTCCTCCCCCTCTAATAGCCCTTTGATGGCTGCGTACGCCTGGTAGGGCGTCACCAAGTAGCTGAGGGCTATGAACGAGAAGACGCCCCCATAGTCCTCGGTCAAGTCGCCCTCCATGAAGACGCCCGCCAGCCCCATGAGGGGTATCGCCAGGAAGTTGCTCACTACGAGGCCCCAGCCTAGGACCGGCGTCCAGAACGGCGGCCGGACCCGCGTCGCCTCCGACACCACCCAGCAGACGGTGCCCACGATGAAGAAGGCCGACTGAAGGTAGTATGGGGCGAAGTACAGGAACTCCAGCTTCTCGCTGAGCGTCAGGTTCCGCGACCGGACCACCCTCCAGAAGTATCTGCGGACGGCGTAGGTGTGGCCCTCGGCCCACCTCATCCTCTGCCGCACCAGCCGCTTCACCGTGTTGGGTATCTCCGCGGGGGCCTGTATCAGCGGCGTGTAAGCCACCCTGTAGCCCTCAAGGTAGAGCCTTATGGTTAGCTCCCAGTCCTCGGTTATGCTGGTGGTCCAGCCCAGCAGCCTGAGGAGTTCGGCCCTGAGCATGAAGACGCTGCCGCTGATCATCTTCATGGCGCCTAGGGCCTCCTCGGCGACGCGCTCCACCATGTAGCTGCCGCTGAACTCGGCCCGTACGCCCTTGGTGAGCCAGTTCTCGTTCTTATTTAGATGATGCAATTGGTATCCCTGAACGGCGGCGACGGGCTTCCCCTCTCCGCGCCTGGCCTCGAACTCGGAGAGGAACCTCCTGATTATGTCGGGGGGCGGAACGAAGTCGGCGTCGAACACCACGACGTACTCGGTGTCCGGGTGCATGTACCGCAGCGCCTCCTGGAGGGCGCCGCCCTTGTAGCCGGACCTGTCCTTCCTGTGGACTAACTTGATGATGGGCCGCGACACCCTCCAGCCGGGGTCCCGGAGGAGCCTGACGGTGCCGTCCCGGGAGTCGTCCGCGACTAGCACCTCGTAGTTCTGGTAGTCGAGGTCGATGCACGCATCGATTATCCTCCGGGCCACGTTGGCCTCGTTGTAGAAGGGCAGGTGGATGGACACGAAGGGCTCCTGCGCAGCGTAGTACTGTTCCTCCTGCTCTTCGCCTCCGTTGATGTCGCTGAGGAGCCTGAGGGCTATGAGCGTCGAGAGGTAGTACTTGAGGGCATATGCGAAGTATATTCCCCCGAAAGCCAGCGCTATATACGACGCGCCCGCTCCGACGGAGAGCCTCACCCCCTTCACCTTTCCGCTCTGGGCTACCGGGACACGCCACCTTTCAATATTCATTGAAAGATGATTCATAGTTGCTTTCTTTATATAAAAATATATCTAACATTCTCCCGGTTCCCGGGAACGTCACCCCGCCGCGGGACATAGAAGCCCTTTTAGCTGGGAGACGACTCCCATAGGTGAAACAGAAAACACCTGTAACGGTGCAGCCGCAGATGTCCGGTGAAGAGAAGACCCTTGACGAACTAGAGGCACAGGCCGCTGAGCTGAGAGATAAACGGAACCAGCTTTTCGAGCAGATAAGGAAGCACCGAGAGGAGCGCGACAGGCTCAACGAGTCCACCAACAAGCTGAGGGACGAGGCCAAGAAGCACCGAGAGGAGCGCGATAGGATAAACGCCCGGGTCCAGAAGATCAAGAGCCGCCTGGGCCCCCTCTTCGAGGAGCTGGACGAGAAGAAGGAGAAGCTGTCCGAGACGGAGAGGCTGCTGGAGGACGAGTACAGGTCACGGCCCGACAAGGGCAGGGTGGCGCGGGACCTCAAACGTATAGAGTGGGAGGTCATGACGACGCCCACCAGGGAGATGTTGGACAGGGAAGATGAACTCGTGGAACGGGCTTCGCGGCTCAGGCAGACCCTGGACGAGTACAGGAAGCTTGAGAGGCAGGCGGACAAGAGGATCGACATCCTCGCGGACAAGAAGGCCACGGAGATAGAGATACGGGCCATCCGGGACGAGATGGGGAGGCTCAGCGAGGAGAGTCAGGGCCACCACGAGAAGATGATCATGTTCTACGATCAGGCCGACGCCGAGAAGAAGGCGGCGGACGAGGCTCACGGGCGCTACGTGGAGAAGATACGGGAGGTCGAGGGCGTCAAGGAGGAGATCAACGCCCTCATGCCCAGGATCAGGGCCATGAGGGACGGGCTGAGGCTGGAGGACGCTAGGGCGTCGGAGCGGAGGAGGATGTCCACGAGGCAGCGCATGGAGGCCATGCGTGAGGACGCGCTGAAGAAGCTGGAGAGCGGGGGCAAGCTGACGTTCGAGGATCTGCGGCTCATCTACGGCGACGAGGACGACGAGTCCGAGGTGCTGGATGGCTCCTAGTCGGTTCTTAGACTCTATGGGGCAGGTCATGCAGTGGATGCCGCCGTTCTCCTTCTTCATCTCGTCGCCGGGTATCTGGACGACATCGATGCCGCGCTCCTTCACCTCTTTCATGACGCGGGGGTTGCCGGTGTAGTGGATGGCGAGTCCGGTGTCCACGGTCAGGAAGTTGGCGGCCATGTCCCAGCACTCCTGCTCTGTGATCTCGATGATGTCCTAGCCGGTCTCCCTGAGCCACTCGGTGAAGCAACCGTCCCAGCTTTCGGACGCCGTCCTGAAGTGGGTCGGGGCGTTGTCCAGCACCGAGGCATAGCTTATGGCAACCCTACCGGGTAGCTCCGCGAACTCGCCGTCGATGTGGATGCAGCCCTCAGGCAGGTCCAGGTATATCCAGAGGTCCACGAGCCTGTTGTCCAGCAGGTAGCCGCCCATCTTGTCGAGGGCTCCCTAGGTGGACCTGTCGCAGAGGCCGGCCACCGCGGTGCCTCCCTCCAGCAGCGCGAAGCCGCCTCCCTCAAAGGTGTCCGGCTCCTTCATCTCCAGCGCGATGGGCACCCCGTTGGCCCGGTGGGCCGCTTTGATGACGGGTGTCTCCCTGCGCCGCGAAGGCAGCCCCATCCTGAACAGGAACGCGCAGCTGTCCGTCACGGTGCTGCTGTCCCTCGTGAAGACCAGGTTGAGGCACCGGTATGACTGGGCCAGCGCCTCCTCGTCGTCAAGTATCAATTCCCTGACCTGCAGGATCTCTACCCCCGCCTCCGTCAGGGCGTCCATGAGCCGTTTGTGGTCTTCTATGAAGCGTCTGGTGTCCACGGCAGTCTCGAAGTGGTGGGTCTCGGGGTCCCTGTTGGCGAGCTCCAGCTCCCTCCCGGGGTGGTGGACCATGACCCGCTTCAGCGTGCCAGACTCGTGGGTTATACCGTAGCTCGGCATGTGGTTTTCTGGAGGCTGGGTGCCTAAAAACAGTATGCTGTGCCGCTACTTGGCCTTGGCCGCCTTCTTCTCGGCGCGGGCCTTCCTCTTGGCGGCCTTCTCCGCCTCGTCTTCTGTGACGCGGTACCTTCTGACGCCGTCGGCGTCCTTGAAGCCGGCTATGCGGTCGTCCTGGAACATGGACTTGAGGAGGCTGTACGCCTTCTTTTCCTTGACCTCTAAGGCCGCGGCTACCTCTTTTAGGCTCATGGGTTGGTCGAGGAGCATTACGCCGATCTGGTTCTTGAGCTTGGATGCTGACACGGTTCCTCACCATTTAGATGAGTGTATTTTATTAAAATTTGATGCATCAGGGGTTAATCTCAGTATATAAAACTAACTGGTTTATGGTGTAGGATACACGTTTGAACCGTGACTAATCATAGCATAAGACGCGTTATCCGAACCTTAACTTGCGTCCCCCGAGTAAACGACGCGTACAGCCAGTTATCTGCTCGCCCTGCGCCTTGACATGATGATGCCTTTACAGATGTCGGCGTAGTCGCAGTACTCCAAGCAGCTCGGAGTCTCCTCCTTCTTCCTCTGTTTGGCGCCGCAGTCCAGGCAGACGCCTTCGACTTCGCTCCAGAACTCGACCCTGCCCCCGCATTCAGTGCATTCCTCGTAATCGATAGTGGGCCTGACGTAGTCCGAGATACCGGGGCAGTAGTTCTCCGGGCGCTTGATGAAGCTCATCCATACCGCCATCTGAGGCACGTTATAAGAAGCTTTGCAGAGCCCGGGCCCTTGGATTAGGATTAAATAGGAAGGTGTGTTTTGGTATTGGAACTCGAGGACGCGGACATGAACGGTAAAGACAGAAGCATAATAGCCATATCGGGGAGCCACGGCATAATGCACGGTTACCTGATTCTGCTTCCGGCGATGATACCTATACTTCAGGGCGATCTGGGCGACATAGGTACCGTGGGGATGCTGGCGTCCTTGGTGTCGCTTTTCTACGGTTGGTTCAGCCTACCCGTTGGCTTCATCGCGGACAAGTACAGCAAGAGGATGCTCATAGCGGCGTCCATGGTGCTATGCGGAGGAGGCTCCATAGTCGTTGGCCTCTCCCCCAACGTCCCGGTCGCCGCCGTCGGCTTGATAATTCTGGGCATCGGCGCGAGTCTCTACCACCCGTGCGGGTACGCCCACATGGCGCTGGTGAGCGATGAGCTGAGGGGCCGCTACATGGGGTACCAGGGCCTCGGAGGCGACATGGGGATGGCCGTCAGCTTCCTCACCTCCAGCATCCTGGGAGCCGCCTTCGGGTGGAGGATGACCTTCATAATCTGGGGCGTCGCCGGCCTAGCCATAGCCGCCATAGACATGCTAGTAATCCAGGACATTGCGTGCGAGGTGGACCCGTCCCAGCCGAGGAGGGGCCCCGTGGAGACGGTTAAGCGGATGTTCGCCACCGCCGAGAGGCGGACCCTGCTGCTGACCTTCGTCGTCGTCATAGCCAGCGGCATGCTCTGGACCGGCGTGAGCAACTTCATCATGGTTTACATCACGGATGTCAAGAACGAGACGCTGGTCATAGCCGGCGGGCTGTCGACCCTCAAGTACACCGTGGGCGCGTTGGCGATGCTCGTAGGCGGCACCCTCAGCGACAGGCTGGGGAGGAAACGGTTGCTCCTATTCGGGTACAGCCTCTTTGCGGTCTCCCTAGTGGCCTTGACGCTGGCGCCTAGCAACCTGCTGGTGCTGGCGGGGCTGGTGGTGGTGCTGGGGTTCGCGTTCTTCGTGACCCAGAGCCCCATGAACGCGCTTCTCGGCGACGTCAGCCACAGAGACACGGTGGGCGTCACCTACGGCGTCAACTTCACGCTAAAGTACGGCATAGGGTTCTTCACCCCCGCCCTCGCGGGGTGGATCGCCGCGGGCTACTCGTTGAACCACGTGTTCTACTTCTTCGCCGCGCTGAGCGCTGCGGCGTTCTTCATCGCCACGCTGATAAAGGAGAAGGGTAGCTAGAGGCCCCGGGAGACCGTTTCCAGCTCCTCGTAGAAATGTGTCTTCCGCAGAGCTTCGGAGTCGCCGATGGCCTCCTCGACGCCTTCGTCGTACTCGACGGAGCCTAGGTACTCTAGGCCGAGCTTGCTCACCTCTTCCTTGATGTAGGCGTTGGGCTTCATTACTATGTTCTCGACGACCCCGATGATGGGCACCCCGAGGTCCTTGAGGAGGACGAGGAGCCTCTGCACGGACTGGAAAGCGACTCTGCTGGGGGTGGTGGCCACTATGAACTCGATGCGGGGCATCAACCTGAGGGTGTCGAGGGTGGCGTCGCCTATGCCGGGGGGCATGTCCACTATGAGGTAGTCGAGTTCGCCCCACCTGGTTATGGCGAGGAGCTCTATTATGGCGTTGGAGACGTCTTCGCCGCGGAGGGGTGTGGGCTCGTCTACGCTGTAGTAGGTGATGCTCATGTAGCTGAGGCCGTGGGCCGTGGGGGGTATGATGCCGTGCTCCTCCTCGGGGTAGAGGCCTTCGACGCCGAGGATGACGTGGGTGGCTGGGCTCGTGAAGTCCAGGTCCAGTAGGCCCACTGTGTGGCCTTCGTCCTTTAGCCTCAGGGCGAGGGCGGCGGCTATCATGCTCTTGCCGACGCCGCCTTTGCCGCTGCTGACGGCGACGACTCTGCGCACTCCTTGGAGCCGTTTCTCTATGACGGCTAGTCTGGGGTCACTCATCGTCTCTTACTCCTTTGATGGTGGCGAGCCATACGCCGCGGCCTTCGGTTACCTCGAAGTCGGGGCTGCCGCACTGGCTGCACTTGATGTAGACGTGGGCCATCTCGGGGACGAAGTGTATGGCCTCGCTGACGTCCTCGGTCATGCCCTGGCTTGTGAAGCTCCACTCGTTTCCGCAGTTCCTGCACTTGAACCTGGCTGGTTGGCTCTCTAGGGTGAATCTGGCGTTCTCGAAGAGCGGGGTCTTGAGGTTCTCGAACGCGAACTCGAGTACGTCGTGTTCTACTTGCTGGAGTTCACCGACCACGACGACGACCTCCGTTACTTTTATGATGTTGTTCTCCTCCGCGAACCTTGTGGCGGTGGCTATGACCCCTTCGGCTAGCGCCCATTCATGCATGGGGCTTGTTGAGCGGTGGACGCTTTTAGGTGTTACTGGGGTGGTTGTCGACGGGTGCTTGTTTCCGCAAATCCGTGTTTTCCTTGTAACTGGTTACTTGTTACAAGCGTTTTTCCTGGCAGGTTATTTATTTAAAATATGTTTATTTTATTCAAATTTTTTTGAGGGTAGATAGAGGCGTTTTGTAGACACCTGTCTTTTTCAGTTATTTATTTCAGCAACTGAATATGAGATACTCAACTTTAAACACCTCTAAATATTTTTGATAGGTTCGAGGAGCCTCTGGTTGGAGACCAACGCTGAGACGTCCACTTTATTGTCAGTAAAGTTGACCTTCTCCAGCAGCCGCGTCCTCGCCTCCATCGTCTCCCTCCTAGAGGCCGCCGGCCAGCTGGCTGCTCGTCTTGGCCCTGGCCTCCAGCAGATCCCTCTCCATCACCCTCTCGTAGTAGGTCGTGATGCCCAGGGAGACTGCCTCCCGGACGCTCTTCACCAGGCCCCGGCTCTCCAGCTCCCTGTACATCCTAGCCACGTCGCCGTGGATGACGCAGCGGACGTGAACTCTTTCAACACCCATCTCGGACAACTCTTCCTCAAAATACGCGAGAAACCAAAGCAGAGACCCGGAGAAACCAAAGCAGCCCACAGACCCAGGCATATAAGCCTACCTGTCAGGCTCGGGCTCGGAGACCCAGTAGAGGTAGCTGGAGTCCTGAAGTATGTGGCCGCGGGCCCTGAGCCGCCTCAGCGCCTGGTCCACGGTGTAGCTGCTGAGGTCCAGGGACCTGAGGATGCCTGTGAAGGTCTGAGGCTGAGAACGGAGAAGATGCAGATACACGAGCTTCTCAGACGTCGCCTCCTGGACTCTCAACCTCTGGTAGTGGACCCAGTACAGCTCCTCCTTCAGGGAGTATGCTAGATCCCTCGCTAGGCCCTTCACGAGTTCGTCCCATGTCCTCTCCGACGCCAAACCGCATCCCGCCCGCATGACGGCGTTGAGGGGCTCTAACCCCAGTGATTTATCAACCATTGAACCTTAAAGATCGGGAAAGACGAATACCTAGCTAAAAAACAGATTCCAGTTTTAAATTTAATCAAATTCAGTAGATTCGCAAGTGGTTGATTATTAGCCTTTTTTCATTGGTTTCTTGAC
>CAZBUI010000075.1:0-9650 GCA_964495055.1 uncultured Candidatus Bathyarchaeia archaeon
GATCACGTTCAGTCATGGGGGTGGTTGCGGTTGATAAGGGTTTTTCGGGGATGGGTTTAAATCGTGGGTCTCGGTTTTGCTTTTATGGTGGACTACTGGCGTGATTTTCCGTCGGGGCCTGAGCCGCCTAGCAGCATTTATGTTGTGACGGAGATCCAGAGGAACAGCAGGAACAAGTATGAGTACGACGCCAGGATGGGGGTGTTTAAGCTGAACAGGGTGCTTTACACGTACTACCCCTGTGACTATGGGTTCATTCCCCGGACGCTGGACGACGACGGCGACCCGCTGGACGCTGTGTTGTTGATTAATGAGCCTACATTCACTGGCTGTGTGACTGTGGCTCGGCCTGTGGCGAACATCAAGATGGTGGACGGTGAGCAGATGGACGACAAGGTGGTGGCTGTGAGCACCACGGACCCGTTCTACAGGCACATCAAAGGCCTGGGTGATCTTCCGAGGAGCGTCGTGGACGAGCTTACGTACTTCTATGACAACTATAAGCGCGCCGAGGGTGTCGCAACCGAGGTGCTCAAGTGGGAGGACGTGGAGGAAGCCCGTGGGATCATCGAGTGGGCCATAGAATTGTACAAAAGTAAGGAAGGGTGATGGGTTCTGTGATCACGTCTGTTAATAACGGCTAAACCATTGTCATGTTGGTTGTAATGAAGGAAGGGTTCCTTTATAGTATGGGTTACAGGGTTCACCACATCACCTGGGGCGAGGAAGGGCCCAGGGTTCTGTTAATCCACAGCATGGAGATGGACGGGCACAGCATGGACAAGCTGGCCGAGAGCCTCGAAGAAGAGTACCGGGTCCTCAGTCTCACCATCCTCGACCACGGGGACAGCGACCCGCCCAAGAGGCCTATAAGCCTCCCCGACCACGCCGAGGTTATGAGAGGGTGCTATACGCAGCTGGGGTTCACGCCCAACGTCCTCGTAGGCCACAGCGTGGGCGGCATGATGGGCATGGTGTTGGTTACCGAGCACCCGGCGGAGTTCAAGGGCCTAGTGCTCGTTGACATAGCGCCCTTCGAGTTGACGGGAAGAAGCAACCGCCCCGAGCCCCCTGACAGCTTCAGGGACGAGGCCGAGGCGCTGAAGTGGCTCCGGGAGCGTTACCCGTTGTTCACAGACTACTACTACGAGAACCGTCTAAGGTACGCTTTCAAGAAGGAGGAGGGGGTCCTCAAGCTCAAGCCCAGAGGCGACAGGGTGCGCAACGGCCTCGCCACCGACCTCTGGCCCTACGTGGAGCGCATAGAGACGCCCACGCTTCTGCTGAGGGGCGAGCAGAGCGACCTGGTAGCACCCGAGACCTTGAAGCGTATGGAGGAGACCATGCCTAGCCTTGAGGCGGTCGAGGTCAGGAACACGGGTCACATGATACCGCAGGACGTGCCAGATGAGTTCGAGCGCCTCGTACGTGGGTTCCTAGAAAAAGTCTATTGACCTATCTTCCCTTTCTGGTATGGAGGCTAGACCCAGACCTCGCCGAGCAGCCTAAGCGCGTTTTGTCCCACGACTTTCTGGATCTCCCCGTCGCTGTAGCCGTGAAGGATCATCCAGCGGGCGATGTTCACGTACTCGTTGGGGTTCTCGAGACCCTTGACGTACCCCGGGTCAACCACGCCCTCCGGCACCGGGAAAGGCTTCCCGGCGTTATGGCCGGGCCTCTCGTGGTGCCCCATCCGTAGAGGGAACCATACGTCGTATAGCTCCTGATGGGCGCCGTAGAGCGTGTCGGGGCCGCAGCCTACGTGGTCTATGCACATGAGCTCGATGCAGTACTCGACGCACTCCATGTAGCTCTCTATGCTCCCCAAGGGGTTCTTCTCCGTGCGCAGCCCTCTGCCGGCGCCGCCTACGCCTAATAGACCGCCGTTTTCAGCCAGCGCGTGGAGCACGTCGTCGCCGGTGGTGTGGCCCTGGGCGATGGCCGCGGGGCCGCTGTGGCTGTTGTAGATGGGGGCGTCGCTCGCCTCTATCGTCTCCAGCGCCGTCCTGTCCAACGTGTGTCCCACGTCCACGAGCATCTCCAGCCTGTTCATCCGCTTTACAGCGTCGTACCCGAAGTCGGTGAGCCCCGCGTCCTGGCGGCTCTCACCCATGCCGCCGCCCAGCATGTTGCTCTCGCTGTAGCAGACGCCCATGCTTCTCACCCCCAGCCCGTACAGAACGTCGATCCGGTCTAGCTCGTTCTCTATGGGAGAAGCAGACTCAAGCGCCAACACCAGCGCGATCCTGCCGCCTTCGTGGGCGTCCATGATATCCGTCACGGTCTTGCAGTGGGTCACCATGCCCTGGTGGGCGATGTCGCTGAGCCTGATACCTATATCGTGGATCACGTCCGTCCATTTCCAGCCACTGTAGCTCGTCACGTACGCCATCCCGTTCATCATGTTATCGAAGACGCAGTCCAGGCGGCTCGTGCTAAGCGCCTCGTAAGCCATGAACTGCCTGCCCAACCTGTGCATCTCAGGCACCTCCCTCATGTCCTCGGGCCACAAAACGGGGTGCTCGTGTAGATCGACGAGTATGCTCTTCTCCATCAGCCTTTGGAATCTCTCCTCCTCCACCTTGCTCAGTGGCACGTAATATGGCTCAACCCGCGGATGCGCCGCGAGCCTGAACTCCTTGTAGTCGAACCCGGGCTCAAGGTAGCTAAACGCCTTGTAGCCGTCGTACTCCTTTTTCCCACCCATAATAATCAATATAGACTCGTCATGGGCGATAAAAAAGGTGAGGGCGCGATCGAGAAGCTCAAGACTGCCAGACCTTTACGCCATCTTATAGAGACCATCGCAGCCGTCAGCTGGGGTGCTTCTCCTTTCATAGGTCTCACGGGCTCCGTCGCCATCCACATAGAGATCTGACTCCTACTCAGAGATCGCGTGAAAGGCTTGGTGTCCCAGATGAAGATTGCTCACAGATCCACAGTGATCCTCGCATTCTGTGTGCTTCTCACCTCGTTCTCCGTGGAGCCAACGACATGGGGACCGCCAAGGCGATGCTGGGAGGCGTCGCCACCGGGATAGCCCTCGGGCTTTTCGTCGTAAACCGGAACGTAATAGAAGCCTTTGGGGTTGACCGGGTCAAGCTGGACCCCATCTCGGCGCTGTCGTCTCAGATCGCGGGTACTGGGCTTCAAATCGCTTTCATAGAACATGCCCAAGATGATGCTCCTCCACACATCATCCGCCTCCTCCTCAGCCTTGTTAACGCCCTAATGAAAGACTGCCGGCCTTTACCGTCGTTCATCACCTTTGCATTGAAGGCTTTATGGAGATGGCCTGCCGTCTCCAGACCGAACGACTGATGTTTTTCGATGAGATCAAGTACACCTTGATCTCGGATGTTTAACGCTAAAGAAGCAAGGAAAGATAGCTCATACTCATCCACGTGATGTTTACGCGTTACTCATGAGAGAATCCATTACTTTATAGTCTCCTATCTGATAGTCAAGTTCAATCAACGGTTGTGAATCAATGAATCCGGTGAAAGTAGAGGGGAACAGGAGAAAACCCAAGCTTTTCCTCTACACGCTGAGCACATGTGGGTGGTGCAAGAAGACCAAAGAGTATCTCAAAGAATACGGGATGGCGTACAAGTACGTGGACGTAGACAATGTCACCAAGGAAGAGCAGAAACAAGTCATCGACGAACTCAAAGAGAGAAACGTCCCTCTAGCCTTCCCAATTATAATCTTAGACGATGAGCAGGTGATCTCTGGCTTCAAGAAGCAGGCCATAGAAGGGGCCATCACACGATGATAAGCATAGACGAGGTGAGGCGGCGGGCCGAGCGGAACGCCAAGTCAAGGGGCATGCACCTCACACCCGATGAGAAGCTTCTCCAAAACCTCCTTGAAGGACTCAAGACCAACGAGGAGCGGTACGGCTACCCGAGCTGCCCATGCAGGATGGCATCAGACGACTTCGAGACGGACCGAGACATCATCTGCCCCTGCGACTACAGGGACCCCGACGTGGCCGAGTACGGGACCTGTTACTGCGGCTTGTACGTGGACGAAGAGATATATGAAGGCAGGAAGGAGGCGCAGGCTATACCAGAGCGACGCCCCTACGAGAAACAGATGGCTTTGCTGGGCCTAGGGGAACAAGAGAGTGAAGAGGAGTTTATAGGAGAGTTGGAGGAATCGAACAGGAAGTTGCTCTACTGTAGACAGTGTGGATACATGGTGTTTAGGGAGGAGCCGCCCTACATATGCCCCATATGCCAAGCCAGGAGGGAGATGTTCGAGGAGATCGTCACCATGGCGAGGTACTACACGAGTAAGATCGAGTAGCTAGTTCTTCTCGATTACTACGGCTGTACCAGTTGCAGAGATCACGATGACCCCAAGCTGAAGCCCCATGTCGCTGGTCTCAAGGTCGAGCCCCACGACGGCGTTTGCCCCCAAGTCAGCCGCCTTGTTTCTGACCCGGCGTATGGCGTCCATACGAGCCTTCTCCAGCTCGCTTGTGAAGGCCGTGACCTCGCCGCCGAACATGGACTCGAAGCCAGCGACGAACTTGCCCAACAAGCCTCTGGTCCTGGGTGTCAACCCTGTCACGACCCCGAGCACCTTGGTGATCTTGTAGCCCGACACCTCCGGCGTCGTCACTATGATGAACCCGGGTATGCCCTCGTCCACGGCCTCGCCGCACTTGGGGCAGTACTTGGCGTCCTCTGGGATCTCAGATCCACATAACGCACACTTCATTTCTATCTAGTTGAATAACTAAGCACTGATTAAAAAAGTGTTGAGACTAGCCGACAAGGGCATTGAAGAAGACCTTGAAAGTGGCGTCGGTCAGAGCCCTCATCTGGGGCGCGAACCCGTATAGCACCACGCTGCCTTCCCCCATCTTGGCGTCGATGAGCGCCGCCTTCCTTGCCAAGTTCTTCTCCCCGATGAGCCACCCGCTCTGAATCATGTTCTCCTCCGGGTAGGTGATCACGGTTCGGTAGTTCTCGTTCCAGTGGCCTCCCTTGACGGCGTAGGCGTGGTTTCCCCTCAACAGTATCAGGCCCGACTCTGGCATACCGTACCCCAGCGGATGAGTGTTGTCTATATTCACCCTTATGGTTGAGCCGGGACAGTGGAACTCGTCGGGCTTCAAGTCCTTTACCGTGTTCCTCACGGGCAACCCCAGCTTCTCTATGGCGAACTCGCACGACTCGTAGAGGGCCAGCACCCTACCGCCCTTCTCGACGAACTCCTTTACCTTCTCCACGCCCTCCTCGCCTATTCCGGTTTTATACTCTGTTGGTAGCACAGGCACCGTGAGCGCACCCTTGAACTTCTTCTCGTACCACTCCTCGACGCCCTCCCCCGTGATGAGGGCTGGCGGGTCGCTTGGTAATATGAGCACCTCGAAGCCTTCTAACCCATTCTTTACCTCCTCGTCCATCACGGTGGTGTACTCGAACCCGTACTGCTCCAAGAGCCAGCGGGTCCAGCCTTCATCCATGTTTCCGCCCCAGTACCGCTGGTACATCGCGATCTTCAACGGCTTGACAGAGCCGTGGCTGAACTCTGGCTCTTCCTTTAGTCCGTGGAACCTGAGATGTGTCTCTTCGGCGACCTCTCTTAGCTTGGGCTCCACACCTTTCCTCCATGGGACGTAGAAGGCCCCCGACGGCAGAGGTTCCTTGCCCAAGTCAATCGCCTCGTGCACCCTATGAACCTCGACGCCCTTTTTCACCAGAAGGTTCACCGCCTTGAAGCTGTCGTTTATCCTCCCGTCCAAAACATACCCGATCTCCGACTCCTCGACGACACCCTCAGGCATCTTTATCTCCATGAGTTCCCTGAAGGAGCCCTCGGGAGGCGCTGACGCCTCCACCACCTCTACTCCCTTGAACTCGGCCATGGTCTGGGTGGCGAAGTCGTAGTTCATCAGGGGGGTGCCGTCCTGAGACCTAACCCAAGGGCTGTCCCTGTAAAGGGTGCGGCTGAAGAGGCTTACGAGAAAGGGCCGCGCCGTCTGCCCCGCGAAGACGACGTACGTCTCCTCCGGGTAGGTGACGCCGTCCACATTCACTGGCGACTCAGCAACGTGCACCTCGACACTCATCTCCATGAGGGTCCTCAGGAGCCTCCGAGCCGTGTTCGGGTCCCTCTGCCCCGGCGGGAAGAGGAACGCGTAGGGCGCCTCGGCCTGGCCTCGTTGGATGCTCCTCACCGCCTTCCCATACATGTTCCTTAGGATCATCTCACGGTTGTTAGCAGCCACCTCCAGGGTGGCCATGGCCGCCGCAAGTTGGCCCCTAAGTATGTCTCCGAGACGCCACCAGCCTCCCCTCCATGGGTCGTTGAAGTTCACTGAGGCCCGGTACTCCGGGCGACCCCGGGGGTGAGGCTGAAGCTGATGGTAATGGACGTACACCGGCGTCGCGACCTTGACGCTGGCAGACTCGGTGAACATCCCGCATATCCCGAACCACGGGAAAACCAAGCTGAACCCGGGCATGAAGTCTGCGGGGAAGACGGCGGCCTGCTCGACGCCGCTTATACCCTCCGAGGCCATCCGTATCGCCATCTGGGCCCCGTAGTGCTTCTGCTCCGTCCACACCAAGGGGTCCGCCACCTCGTTCACCGGGTTGCTGTTGGGCGGTATGAAGAAACGTGACCCGTAGAACCCCATCTGGTGGAAATCCACGTACGCCTGGGGGAACCACTCACCGAGAAGCACCCTGTTCATCACCCGGGTCTCCACTTGGGTGAGCGTCAGCGCGTCCCTGTTGTTGTCGTGGCCCACGTACTCGTGGTACAGCCACGGCAGCCCGCACCCCTCATACTCGGTGCCCACCCACGCGTTGTACCAGTCCACCGTCATCACCAGCCCATCAGGGTTGGCACACGGGAAAAGCAACAGCACCACGTTCTCCCTGATGCGCTGGGTGAGCCCATCCTCGCCGGCGGCCAGCCTGTAAGCCAGGTCCGATGCGCCCTGGGTGCCGCCCACTTCCGAGGCGTGGATGCTCATGGTCATAGCCACCACAGCCCTGCCCTCGGCGACGAGCCCGTCCACCCGCTCCCCGGAGAGCCCCCGGGGGTGGCTCAGGCTCCAGCTCGTCTCCCTTATCTCGCCGAGCCTCCCCAAGTTCTCCTGGGAGGATATGTAGGAGAGGATTATGGGGTTGCCCTTGGTGGTCCTTCCCACCTCCTCCACCTTGACCCTGTCTGAGGCCGCGTCGAGGTGCCGGAAGTACTCCACTATCTTGTCCCACCGCAACAGCCTGCGGTCCGTGCCCGGCTTGAATCCGTAGAACTCCTCGGGTGACAGCAAATCACTCAAGACAATCACTGCATCAAGTACGGGCGGCTGTTATATAAGCTGAACATCCGCCTTGGTGCACGGTTTTTCCTTTTCAACGTATTCTTGTTTATATAGTTTAAATACCCCCTTCATGCTTTATATATGGAATGCCATGAAGTTTATCCAGCTGAGAGAGATCAGGGACATAGTCATGCTGGTTGCCTCCTCCCCGGCCTCTAACGTGATACAGCACATGGAGAACGAGGGCGACCATCTCTACTTCGTAATCGGCGGGACCCTGAGCGAGGTCTTCCTCTACTTCGTCAAGACGAAAGACGCCTTAGAAGGAAGCTTCATCACGTATAACAGCTACTCGGGGGAGATTGGGTTCAGCGAGAAGGTGATGCACGAGCCCAACATCAGCACCATACCCGTCGTGGAGATAATCAACCAGGACTTCCTCACCGAGGACGTGCTGGAGAAGGTAAGCAGGCTATAGCTGGTAGCTTCATAAGGTGTGAAAGAAATGAGTATTGAGAAAACGTCGGAAGATCTAGGCTCTGAACTCGAGGGAGAGAAGAAGGACCTCGCCATAAGCATAGAGAATGTGGTGGCCTCGGCCAGCCTAGACCAGAAGATCGACCTCCTGGCCATCATGAAGGTTTTCAGGAACGTCGAGTACAGGCCAAAACAGTTCCCGGGCCTCGTCTTCAGGCTCAAGAGGCCCAAGACGGCGACACTCATCTTCGGCTCGGGCAAGATGGTCTGCACTGGGGCCAAGAGCGAGAAGATGGCGCGCAGCGCCGTGAAGAAGGTGGTGCGGGAGCTCAAGAACAACGGTATAATAATCCTTGGAAAGCCCAAGATAGTCATCCAGAACATCGTCGCCAGCGCCAACCTCCACGGAAAGATCGACTTGGAGACCGCGGCCGACATCATGGACAATGTGATGTACGAGCCCGAGCAGTTCCCCGGCCTCATCTACAGGATGGGGGAGCCCAAGGTGGTCATGCTGTTGTTCGCCTCGGGTAAGCTGGTCTGCACCGGGGCGAAGCACGAGGACATGGTCCGAGAGGCGGTGGAGAAGCTCCACGAGATACTGAAAGACTACGACCTCATCTACTACGATTAGCGGTGGTAGACGGTGCCACCTAGACCCAGCAGCGTTGAGCAGAGGGCCCTTAGACTGATCTACGAAGCGGGAGACGAAGGGCTTCTCCAGAGTGATCTATGGAAGCTACTTGACGTGAGCAGCAGGGAAGGCTCGCGGCTGGCGAAGAAGTTTGAGGAGAAGGGCAGGATAGTCCGTGAGAAGGTTCTCAACGAGGGACGCTGGACGTACAAGCTGTTCAGCAAGACGGAGCCCGTCAACCTCAACTCGGTGAAGGGTTGCCCGTGCCTCATATGCAACGAGGTGGAGAAGTGCTTCAGGGGGGGGACAAAGGACCCTGTGTACTGCCAGCTTTTGACGGCCTGGATAGACCCCCGAATAGAGATCGACGGGACTGACAGTGATCAATAGATAATGGATGACGGGACCAAGGAGCTACTCCGCTACGGCGCGACTTTCATAGTACTCATAGGCGTTTTCTACGGCGGCATGTACATTCTGAGAAACACCCTAGGCACAGACAACCCCATGATGGTCGTCATATCCCAGAGCATGGTTCCAACCTTGGGGGTGGGCGACTTCATATTCATCGAGGCGATCGAAGACTTCGACGAAGTGGTCGCGGCCCCCATGCCTGAAGGTGACATCCTCGTGTTTATCAGGCCAGGATTCGAGGACGAATACATAGTCCACAGGGCCATCGGCAGACACATGGAAGACGACGAATGGTTCTACACGACGAAAGGCGACAACAACATGTTCCCCGACGGCGTCCCTGTGAAAGAGAGCCTCGTCATAGGACGCGTCATCAACAGGCTACCCGTCGTAGGATACTTCTCTCTGTTCATAAAGACCATGAAGGGCTTCGCCATGGTGGCGGCTCTAATGTTGGTCGCGTTCTTCTACGACGATCTGCTGCCCAAAAGAGGACAGCAGGTGGGAAAGACGCCCTGGCTTTCGCTGGCGCCTTTCTTGGTGTCCATACTGGTGATAATAAAGATATTCTTCGATCCAAGCGAAGACAACTCCATTATCGAGTTCGGCGCCCTCTTCGCATGGTACATTGGCTCGGCTTTGTTGCCTCTCGCCGCCGTAGACGACGACATGGGGATAATGGTGTGGCTCTACCATCTGGTGCTGCTGATGATACCCATCGCGTGCGACCTCGTCTGGTACACAATGCATATCACGCCTAGCAACTGGTGGAACTTCCAAGGCAGCATAGTGCCGGTGACGTGGCTACTCATGGAGGAGAGCGCGGCCTTCAAC
>CAZBUI010000076.1:0-9502 GCA_964495055.1 uncultured Candidatus Bathyarchaeia archaeon
TGCCGCTCAGCTCGATGCCTGTGAGCCTGTTTTTCTCCCACCTGCCCTGCTTCATGGTGCCGTCGGCGACTGTGAGGCGTCTCGCCATGCAGAGCATGAGGCCGACTACCAGCTCGGCGACGGCGCTGCACGGCGCCTCGGGGCTGTTGAAGATCTCTATGTCTCTCTCCTCGGCGTACCCTGTGTCGATGTTGTCGAGGCCGACGCCGGCGCGGGCTATGGCCTTGAGGCTGGACGCCTTCTCCAGGACCTCCGCCGTGAGCTTGGTGCGGCTCCTGACGACTACGGCGTCGTAGCCGTCGATAGCCTCCGTGAGCTCCTCGGGCGTGATGTCTGTCCTTAGGTCTACTCTGAAGCCGGCGTCTCTGAGCATCTCCACTCCCTCGTCGTCTATGGGGTCGGATACGAGTACCTTTACCATCTTCTTCACCTATCTTCGGCCCTTGGCCGACACTATCTGTATCACGTCGCGATCCTCTAGGATATAGGTGTCGCCGAGGCGCTTCTTGGTGCGGGCGTCGATGGCGTATATGAAGCCCTCGGCGAGGTCTGTGTGGATCTCGGCGGCGAACTGCTTGGCGGTGGTCCCCCTGGGGACGAGGTAGCAGTCGGGGAGCACGTTGCCCCTGTGGTCGGTGAGCTTCTCGGCGTCCTCGACGGGGTAGACGGTTATCATGTCGAGGAGGCTGAAGAACGCATGGTTGATGGCGTCCTGGAGGCCCGTACCCCCCCACTTCTCGAACACCTTCTCCCTTATCCTTTCCAGGGCTCGGAGCTGGCCTTCGGTCAGCTTCTCAGGGGAAGTCACCTCGAAGTCTGGGTCCCCCGGCGTGTACATGACGAGCCCGGCCTCGGCGGCGCGCCTTAGCGCCAGCTCGGCCTCGGCGCACGTGGGCACCACCCTGTACCCAGCCTCCCTCATGCGCTCGACGTTCTCCTCGGCGCCGTCCCTGTCGGCCTTGTTGGCGGCCACTATGAGAGGCTTGCTCACCCTGCGGAGCTGGGTGGTGAAGCGGGTGAAATCGTCGTCGGTCCAGCCGACGCTGTTATAGCCGTTGAGGCCCGCCTCCTGGATGGCTTGGATTATCTGGCCGCGGTCGATGCCGAGGCCGGTGAGCCTCTCCTCCAGGTGCCTGCTTATATGCTCCTTCCTGCTCTGGGCGGTCCGGCTCACCTTGTCCCAGTCCTTCCCTATGAGGGCGCGGAGCCAGAGGTCGAACTCTTCCTCGAACATCCTGACGTCGTCCACGGGGTCGTTGGTCATGGGCTCTACGGGCTGGCCGTTGAGGTCGGTGGCGCCGCTGGCGTCCGCCACCACTATGAGGGCGTCCGCGCGGCGCACCTCGTCGAGGAACTGGTTGCCCAGGCCCCTACCCTGGTGGGCGCCGGGGATGAGGCCGGGGGTGTCGATGAGGTCCACGGGTATGAGGCGGACCCCGTCCACGCAGGCGCTGTTCACGGGGTTATCCTGGACGCCGAACTCGCGGCAGACGCAGGGGGCCCGGATGTAGCCGACGCCCCTGTCCGCCTTGACGGTAGTGAAGGGGAAGCCGGCGATGTCCACGGGTTTCAGGGTGGCGGCGCCGAAGAACGTGCTCTTGCCCACGTTGGCTTTGCCGACGAGCCCCACCGTCTTAGCCATCGGTTGTCATGTGTTCTGGGGGGTTGTGGCGCATAAGGTTATCCACCCATCGAGACCCGTTAACCGGGGATAAAAATTTGTCTAATAAAAGGGATTGGCTTCCGGCTAGTAGGTGGTCTCGCTGTCCAAGGGCACCACGTAGAGGTGCTCGAAGTCCGTGTCGTCTGCGGCGCCGTGCCAGTGCATCTCCCCCGCGGGTATGACCACTATGTCCCCGGGTCCGACCAGGTGCTCCTCGTCCTCGGTGGCGACCACGCCCCTGCCCTTGGTGACGAACAGTATCTGCTCGCGGGTGTGGCTGTGTAGCTTGTTCCTCACCCCAGCCGGGAAGTACACCAACGCCGACTTGAGCTGCTCTGCGCCGGCTTCGGCGTTGATAAGTGGAGTCATTTTTATGGTCCCCGTGAATATGCCGCCGGTCATCTCCTCCGAGGGGGCCTGGCTGGATCTAACTACCTTCATAGAAGCCCGTAGAGATATGTGGACACGTCCTTATAATCTGCACTGAGGGTTTACGGGGCTCCGCGTCCGGGCGTGGGGCTCCATGAGCCGTCCATTGATACGCTTATCCGGGGCTTCGGTTCTTAGGAGGGAGATTGATGTTGGAGGAAGTGCTGTCATGGTATGGGGAGTAGCAGGGGGTCTACCTGGCCACGGCTGAGGGCCCGCAGCCCCGTGTGCGCCCCATGACCCTCATCAAGACGGGCGACGATTTCTACATGATCACGGGCGCCAGGGGCGGCGTATACGCGGCGAAGCTGACCCAGATACGGCGGAGCCCCCGGGTCGAGTGCTACATGACGCTGGAAGGAGACGAGGGGACGGCTTCATACGGGGCGAGGCCACCGAGGAGGTGGATGACAGGGACACCAAGAAGCGGGTCTACGAGCTCATCAGGTGGGCCCAGAGCTACTTCGACTCCCCTGACCACCCCGACTAT
Source organism: uncultured Candidatus Bathyarchaeia archaeon (assembly GCA_964495055.1). GTDB lineage: Archaea > Thermoproteota > Bathyarchaeia > TCS64 > TCS64 > RBG-16-57-9. Next base: position 2,583 of record CAZBUI010000076.1, read on the forward strand.
GTGCTCCTGAAGATAAAGCACAGGGGCTTCAGCTGCTGGAGGCCCGGGGAGTACGAGATACGCCGCATCGCCGTGGAATAGGCTGCTAGCTCTGGTTTCCGAGGGTCTCGGGCACGGAGTAGAGCAGGGGCGTCCTGACCAGCAGGTCTATCACGGTCACCGTGATGAACACCCACTCGGGGCCCAGCCGCTCCCATATGAGGCCGCCCACGACGGGCGCCGGGATGCAGGCCAGGCCGGTGAAGAGTCCTATGAGGCCCCGCCACCTGCCTAGGCACTCGGGGGGCACCAGCTCGGGGGTCATAGAGCCATAGCTGAACCCCGCTATCATCCTGAACCCCATGAGGAAGCCGGCCACCAGCAGCCAGGTCGGTGTGGGCGCTAGTATCAGCGCGAGGTTGGCGGCGCTGAACAAAGGAATCAGAATGTAGAAAGCCTTCTTGCGCCCCATCTTGTCGGCGAACCTGCCTATTATGGTGCTGAACACGGCCTCCGTGACTAGGGTGGAGGTGGCTATGCCTCCTATTATGAACTGGCTGGCGCCCTTGACGTCGTAGACGTAGGGGTACCTGAACGTGGTGAGCATGGTCATGGTGAAGTTGTTGACGCTCTGGAACAGTATCCAGCGCTTGACGGCGGTGCCCCGTGTGAAGACCTCGCCGAACTCGGACGCCAGGTCGAGGCCCTTGGGGGCGCTGTTGGGCCTCTTCACGTCGGTGAGGTTCCTGTAGACGTAGAGGAAGAGGATGAGCCTGGCGGCGAACTGTATCCAGTACAGCCTGCGTATGCTGCCGACGGTTATGCCGCCGAACAGGGTGATGAGGGCGGCGGCCGCGGTGGGGGCGAGTATGGTGGGGAGGGCGCCGATCCCCTCGCAGAGGGCCTTCCCGGTGGCCCTGTCCCGGGGCGGTAGGCTGAGGTCGCAGATGAGGACGCAGCTGCCCACCATCATGCCGAGCCCCGAGAGGAGTATGGCCAAGGATATGAGCTGCCAGCTGGGGGCTAGGGCGTAGAGGAGGGGCACGAACACCAGTATGGCGACGCCGAAGAGGTATATCTTTCGGATGTTGAAGCGGTCGCGTATGACGCCGAGGGGTATGGAGACGATGGACCGGGCGATGCCCATGACGCTGTTGACGGCGCCCAGCTGGACTGGGGAGGCGCCCAGGAGGGTGATGTATATGTTGACGTACTGGAGGGTGAGCTCGTCGAAGAACCTGTTGAATATCTGGCGGGTTACGACGGTTCTCCAGCTGCGTGTCTGGCGTCTCCAGACGCGTCCGAGCTCTCTTATGAAGGCGGCCGCCATTTTAGTCTAGCCTAAGGTTCGATGGGTGGATTTAACGTTTGAGATGGTGTTTGTGTCAGGCTACCTATTATTGCGGGAATTTTTTCTGGCTGGGCCTGTTCGGCGTCTGGTGGTGATGTTTCGGCGGGTGCATGGACGGTGGTGGGTTGGGAGATGTCTGCGGCGGGTTTTTGGAGGTATTAAATGGCTGTCATGTACTCCTGTCGCCATGAATAGATCGGCTCTAAGGTGAGGCTGCTCGACGCCGGGGTTAACGCGTTGAACGCCGCGAACATCGCCATGTCGGCGATAGACGCTCAGAGGGGCACCTTCAAGGACTCGGACGCGGTGAGGGTCCACTACTTCATCACCAAGGGCGGCGACGCCGCGAACACAGTGCCCAACGAGGTGCGTATGGAGATGATTATACGGGCGGCCTCCGTGGAGGCCGTCAAGGACGCGTCCATGAAGGTGGACCGCGCCCTCAGGGGCGGAGCCATGGCGCTGGGCGCCGAGGTGGCCATAGAGAACATCACGGGGTGCCTCCCGAGCCCCGTGGAGGGCAGCCCCGCCCTCTCTGGAGGTGCATGAGGGACAACGCCCTGGAGCTGTTCGACGAGTCCGAGGCAGCGTTCGGGCGAGACGATCCCAGTCCCATCAGGGCACCCCACGGGGCGGTCTCGGACATCAACGACGTAGCCAACATCATGCCCGGGCTAGCTTCCGTGTGGGCGGCGCCGTCGGTGTCGGCCACAGCAGGAGCTACCGCATCGAGGACAAGTACAACGCCTACGTGAACCCCGTGAAGCTGTACGCCGCCATGATCTTCGACCTCCTCTGGGACGACGCCGGGCTGGCTGAGACGGTCATCGACGAGTACAGGCCACAGGTATCCAAAAAGGGGTACATGGACCACTGGAGGAGCATCCGCGAAGGATGATCCTCCCCTCTACCCGTCTATGCCCTCCAGTCTAGACGAGAGAAACCTGGTAATGTATAGAGAGGCCGCGACTCATTGAATGTACTGGGACGCCCACCCGATGGACAGCCTGTACAGCGTCCCCTTGGTGGGCACACCGTCGGCGTCCCAGCCCATCATCTCGTAGTACGTCTCCACGGCCTTCCCGAACACGTCGGGGTCCACGCTGGTCTCGCTCAAGGCACCAGACGTCTGGGGCTGGAAAAACCGCGGCGGCAGCCAGTCGTCCTCCTTCCCAAGGCCCGACCTCAGGTTGAATATCCTAGCGAGGGCCAGCGTCCTCTCCGCCACCTGCACCAGCTCGTGCATGGAGACGTCCCAGCCCGTAACCGCCTGGACCAGGTCCCTGTACTCCGTGACCCTCCACGGCGGGAACATGCACACGCAGAGGCAGTTGGCCAGCACCCTCATCTGCATAAAGCTCTTGAACAGCCTGACCTTGTCCGGGCCCAGGCTGTCTATGGACACCATGTCATACTCCCCGACCGGCCTCAGCTTGGCGATGGCGCTTTCCCTCATACCGGTGTCGTGCATGTTGTGCACGTGGTCCGCGCCGGTGGGGCTGATTGCGTACCCCAATCCGAGGGCACGCTTGTATCTGGGCTCGTGCATGGGCACCTCCTGCCCCTTGACCTCCACGAGATACCTGCGGGACTCCTCCCCGAACACCTCGGAGGCGCGCCTGCTGCCGTCCGCGAGCACGTCGCCGATGCTCTCCCTCCTACAGATGAGCTCCAATGTCTTGAGCATGGTCTCGGCGCTGCCAAACTCCAGCTTTATCCCCCCCGTGACCTCGTCGTCGATGATGCCCTCCTCGTAGCACTCCATGGCGAAGGCTATGGTGGTGCCGGCCCCGATGGTGTCTATGCCGTACCTCTGGCAGAGCTCGTTGGCCTTGCAGATGGCTGCTAGGTCCGAAACCCCGCAGTCGGAGCCAAACGCCCTCAGGGTCTCGTACTCGGGGCCGCCGTACCTTCTCTCCACCTTGTAGGGCTGCTGGAGCTCTACCTCCTTCTTGCATCTGACGGCGCAGGCGTAGCACGTGCCCATGCCCGCCCTGTACCTCTCCTTGATGGCTATGGCGTCTATCTCGCTGGCGTGGGGCCAGTTACCGTCCCTGAAGTTGTGGGTTGGGAGGTTGCCGGTCTTGGCGCCGGCGTCCATGCCTGCCCCTGTGCCGTACTCGTGCAGGCCCCTAGCCTCCGTGTGCACACCCTCTTGATCAACATCATGGCCAGCTCCCTCACCCGGTCAGGGTCAGCGAGCTCCGGGGGGTTTCTGCCCCTCACGGCCACCCCTTTGAGGTTCTTGGAGCCCATTATAGCCCCTATCCCGCTTCTCCCGGCCACGTGGTTGAGGTCGTTGATGACGCACGCCATCCGGGCCAGCTTCTCCCCGCCCGGGCCGATCAACGCGGTCTTGGCCTGAGGCTCCCCCGTTATCTCCCTCATCCTGTCCTGGCACCCCCCGACCTCTAGGCCCCAGAGAGATGAGGGGTCCATGAGCTCGGCCTCCCCGTTGTGCACCCAGAGCCACGCAGGCTCGGCCGCCTTACCCGTGAATATGATCTCGTCGAACCCTGCGTGCTTCAGCTCCGCATTCCAGAAGCCGCCCGCCTCGGCCGCGCCGAAGCCCCCCCCGTCAGCGGAGATTTACCTCCCACGGAGTTGCGGCCGCTCCCCGAGAAAGGGCCGCCGGTTATTACCCCGGTGGACATTACGAGTACGTTCTCAGGGCCCAGAGGGTCAACGTCCGCGTCAACCATGTTCAACAGGTGGTAGGCTATGGAGCCCCACCCTCCCAGGTACTTGCGGTACCAGACCTCGTCCGGCTCCTCGGACCGGGTCTTCATGTTTGTTAAGTCAACGACTAGTCTCTTCCTGTTGTAACCGAAAGCCAATGATTATCACCCCCATTACGTGAAGGGGTAGATTATAATGTTGCTAGTCAGGCTTGGCGCGCCTTCAGCGGGCGTTCAAAACATTATTCTCACGCCCTTCACCACGTAATGAGAGACAAGCACTATGCCCTGGTATGGCTCACACGCGTACCTGAACGCGTTCATCAAGGAGAACGGCTGCAGGAAGATAATGGAGATCGGCGTCTACAACGGCGAGAACGCCAGAAGCATGATCAGGGCCGCCGCCGAGAACACGCCCCCAGACACGATAACGTACTACGGGTTCGACACCTTCGCACACTACAGCGCCTCCCGGGTCGGTCGGAAGCTGGACGAGACGGGGTGCAGGTACACGCTCATAGAAGGCGACACTATGGTGACCCTCCCCGAAGCCGTCAAGACACTGCCCAAGATGGACGTGATCTTCATCGACGCTGGCAAGTCCTACAGGGAAGCGAAAAACGACTGGGGGTACTCGGCGCAGCTCATGCACAGCTGGACAGGGGTCTACGTTCACAATGTCGGCTTCCCGGGCGTAGGCAGGATGATAGACGAGGTCCCCAGAGACAAGTACATTATCGAGACGTTCTACGCACCCGCAGAGGGCTCAGTCGCCCTGATCAAGAAAAAAAGTTGAGGTAAAGGCCCAGCGCCCATTGGCTACCAGGGATGAAGCGCCCTACGACTCTATTTTTTCAGGAAATAGACCGCGGCCCCTATCACCGCGAGGCCAACCACCGAGGCGGCGACTATCGTGGTCGTGTTAAGCCCTCTGGTCTTCACCTCGTAAGTCACGTCTTCGAGACCCTCGATGTCATCCATCTCCCAGACAGTCATGCCCTCCTCATCTAGCATGGGCTCCGTGGTTCCCTCTGGCACCGTGAAGACCACGTACTGGCTGCCGCTGCTCTCCCCCAGGAGCACCAGCTTGAAGTCCTCAAGCTCTTTTCTCGACAGCTCCTCCATGAAAGCCATGAGCTCCTCGAAGGACGGGGTCTTCAACCCCAGACCCTCGACTGAAAACGTTGATGTGGCGGAGTCTTCTCCGAACGAGGACGCCGATTCGATGAGGAGGTGCTGAACATGCAGGTCTATCGGCAACGCGCGGGCGACCAGCTTCTTGGCCTCGTCTTCTATCTCGTCGCTTTCCAGCAGCTCCTCCAAGGACATGTCTTTGTAGACGTTGAGCTGGCCGTTGAAGTCCCCCGACAGGGTGCCCCCGGTCTCGGCTTCAAGAGAGAAGGCGGCCCCGTTGAAAGTGACGTGGTAGTCAATAGACTCCACCGATAACGGGGGAACCTCTTCTGCCTCCTCCGGCGGCGTGAACTCTGCACCCATCCCCTCCAGCGCAGACATTATACCCTCCTGCAGGTCGCCTGACAGCCTCAGGCCCACCGTGAGCGCCGCGTGGTCCGGCTCCTCATCGTAGTCCAGAAGCTCAAGCGCATCCAACGAGATGTCCCCGTCGGACGCCGCAGTGATCTGGGCCGCCAGTTGCGTCTCAATCATCGGGATCATTCCTATGAGCATCTGCAGCCCCTCCCTAGAGTATAACGTGTAGTACAGCTTCGCCTCAACCAAGGCATCCAAAACGAACCCATGGGGCGGCTCAACGCCCACGTACCCTAGGCTGGCGTTGACGCCCAGATACCCCGGGTAATCGACCAACGCAGTCACGTTTGTACGGGTTTCACCGCTGTGACCCTCCAGATCCACGTCGAGGTTCGACAGCTCAGCGTAGTCTGATGGATTTAACACAACGCGGATCTCGCTTTCGACGGCTGTGAAGTCTTCATCTTCCACGGTGATGTCAAGGGTCAGGCCGAGTTCTTCGAGGGTTGACCGCTCCAAGGGTGAGAAGCTTTCGATGTGGCTCCCCCGGAGAGTCATGATGATGCTCTCATCAGGGTAAACTGTAATCGCGATATAGTTGTCATACTCCAGCTCGTCGGCGCCTGCGCCCCCTACGAGCATGCAACCTGGGACAGACAACAGGATACCTGCGAGTAAGTCCAACGAAGATTAGGCACTTCCACACACGTTTAAGGTTCAACATACCACCAACATGATGGAGTTTAGAGCACTTATTGGATATAATGACGAACACATTCAATATAGTGTGAGAGAAACGTCGCTAGGCGTGGTGAAAGACGGCTTCCAGAGACAAAAGCAAGTCTATGTTCTAATTGTTGGTGGGCCGGGCCGGATTTGAACCGGCGACTACCGCGGTGTGAACGCGGCGTCCTGCCAGACTAGACCACCGGCCCATCCTGCACCGTATTAGACGAGGAGAGGGACATAAAATCCTTTCCCATGCACTGGAACGAGAAAAAAGGGTTAGACGGGTGTCAGCCAGTGCCTGTACTTGGCTACGCGCCCCGCCAGTATCTCGGAGTAGTGCTCGGCGATCCTCGTGGTGACTGGGCCCGGGTACTCCTCGCCGAACCCGATGTCGTCGACGCTGGCTATGGGCGTGCACTCGCCGCCGGTGCCGCAGAGGAACGCCTCGTCGCTGGCGTACAGCTCCACCCTGGTGATGTCCCGCGCCTCCACCGGGATGCCCAGATCCGGTATGAACTCGAGGAAGCAGCCCCGGGTCACCGACTCTAGTATAGACGCCGTCACCGGCGGCGTAACGACCCTGCCGCCCCTCACCGTCATGAGGCACGCCCCCGTGGACTCGCTGACGAAGCCCCTCCTGTCGAGGAATATGGCGTTGTCGTAGCCGCAGCGATGGGCCTCCCGCCTCGCCA
>CAZBUI010000077.1:0-9491 GCA_964495055.1 uncultured Candidatus Bathyarchaeia archaeon
TCGAAGAGGCTGCTGGTCATTTGCACGTTTGGCGGTTTCATAATGTTGCTCTTTTAGCGGTGTCGTGCTCCCCCGTGTGGAAATATTAATTAGATCACTTTGACTTGGGATCTCCGTTCTCTGCCTTTTGGCTCCGTTTCCCGTGAATGATACGATCTTGGTATCCTTCGCGGGTTCTGTGCAGTCTCTAGGTGTTCTTCCTCGATGATGTTCTCGATCTCGTATGTCGCGATCTCAGAGATTAAATAGTTCAAGGCTTGGGCTATTCTCGACTCGGTGTTGAACTTGTACATCTTCGTTTTACCGATTGTTCTCGACTGCAACAGTATCTCATAGTAGCACAGCTTAGGTATCTCGCGTCTCACGGTCTTGGTGCTTATTCCCGAGTTCTCCGCTATCTCATTTACCGAGTAGTCGAACTCTCTGAACGTGCTCATGAAGTCGATGATCTTTGGCGTCGAGAACGACCCCATCAACCGCTCGAGTGCTCCCTTCTCCCCCGCTCCATGGCTCCCTGTCTCGGCCACCTTTAACATCCCTGTCTCAGTTGGGCTTGTCTTTAACTGTGCTGCTGTTCATGATTTAAACCTTATATCCACATTTTAGGACATATATGTATGTCCAAGTATCTAGATTTTTTAAATATGTGGAACTAAAACATGGATCATTAATGGATTATAACGAGATCGAAATAACCATTCTAAGAAAAATTTACAACAACAGGATCATAGGCAACAGACACACCGAGTTTTCCAGCGCGTTAAGAGGATTCGAGAGATCGGATGCTGGAGACGTAAAAAATGTATGAAGAACCTCATCAAGGATGGACTGATTCTTCAAAGTAAAAAAACAGGTGAAACACACATCTCTCTCAACCATAAAAAAATAGGAGAGATCAGAGCAATAATATGGATATAAAAACCGAACCGAATATAAAATCGTCCCTTAGATTTTGACAAGTGCCAGAAACCTAGAAGCGTGAAACATTTATCGTGTACACGCCATGGTTTACCCATGATTGGTGAATGGAAGGCCGAGATAGGCATCATCGGCGGCACAGGCGTCTACGACCCCGAGATCATCGAGGACGCCCACGAGGTCAAGGTCTACACGCCCTACGGCGCCCCCAGCAGCCTCGTCACCCTCGGCACCTACAAGGGGCGAGCCATAGCGTTCATACCCCGCCACGGCGCGGGCCACCAGATACCCCCCCACAGGATCAACTACAGGGCCAACATATGGGCCATGAAGCAGCTGGGCGTCCAACGCATCGTGGCCAGCAACGCCTGCGGCAGCCTACGCGAAGACTACGAGCCGGGTGACTTCGTCATCACGGACCAGTTCATCGACAGGACCCGTAAGCGCCTCGATACATTCTACGAGGGCGGTGTCGTGGGGCACGTTTCCAGCGCCGACCCCATCTGCCCCCAGTTGCACGGCTTCTTCGTGGAACAGGCCGAGGGCCACGGCTACCCCTTCCACCCGAAGGGCACCTATGTCTGCATAGAGGGCCCCAGATTCAGCACCAGGGCCGAGTCCAGGCTGTTCCGGCAGTGGGGCTGCGACATCATAGGGATGACCCTGTACCCGGAGTGTGTGCTGGCGCGGGAGGCCGAGATGTGCTACGTATCCATAGCCATGGTCACCGACTACGACGTCTGGGCCGAGAAGCCCGTGAGCAGCGACGAGGTCGTGGAGACCATGAGGGCGAACAGCGAGAGGTTCAAGAAGCTGGTCATGGACGCTCTGCCGCTCATACCCGAGGAGCGGACATGCGGCTGCGGCCACGCCCTCTCCCAAGCGCTACTCTAGATATCTTCTTATCGTCCCCTACCTTTTTCCACGTCTATGAGCGGTAAACGGTTCGTCTTCATGGTTCTGGAGGAGCACCCCTACGGGAGGGAGATGCTTATGCAGCTGCTGGAGGCCGGGCCCGTGCCGGCGGCGGTGCCCTTCTACGGGAGGCAACCCGCAGCCGAGGACGTCCCTAAGATAAAGGCGTCCATGCTCATCCACTACGCGGGCGACGACGAGCGCATCAAGGCGGGCATCCCGGAGTTCGAGAAGGCACTCAAGGAGGCGGGCATAGACTACAAGATGTACATGTACGAGGGCGCCAAGCACGCCTTCTTCAACGACGCAGGCTCACGGTACAACGAGGAGGCGGCCAAGCTCGCCTGGGAGCGGACGATAACGTTCTTCAAGGACAAACTGAAGACATAGAAGCCGTCACTCAGCGTTCCGCCGCCTCCACAGGGCGGCCACCTCCGAGACGAAGGGCTGGCAGTGGGTGAAAAACCGTTTATATCCCACGCAGAGGTAGTTCAGCCCCGGTTCTCCGTCAGACGAAGCGGTGAAGAGGTTCCTGGGGCACCCTCCGTTGCACATGGCCTTGACGCCGCACTCCAGGCAGAGGCGCGGCAGGGTCTCCAGCTTGGCTCGGCCGAACGCCCGCTGCACCGGGCTCTCCAGCAGCTCGACCAGAGGCGTCTCATGGATGTTCCCGAGGCGGTGCTCATCATCAACGTAGTGGTCGCACGAGTAGAAGTCTCCGTTGTGTTCGACGATGGGGACATCGCCGCAGGTGGGCGGAAGATGCAGAGCGAGTGCTCCTGGTTGAAGGCCGTTCTTGCTGCTTCCTCGAATATCTGCACCTTTACCCGCCCAACGTCGTGGTCCCTCCACTCGTCGAAGACTGTGCAGAGGAACTCGCCCCACTCCTCGGCAGGCACGCTGTCGCGGGTGACGCCCCCGCTACCGTCCGGCTCGACCAACGGAAGAAAGGTTATGTAACGTGCGTCTATCTGTTTGAAGAACCGGTAGACCCGGAGGGGGGACCGAACGTTCTGGGCGTTCACCACGCACAGGATCTCCGTGGGGACCCCGTGCTTCCGGAGGAGCCTGTACCCCCGCATAGTCATCCAGTGTGTGGGCTTCCCGTCCTTGGCGACGCGGTGCAGGTCATGCAGCTCCGGTGGGCCATCCATGCTGAGCCCGACGGCGAAGCCCTCCTCGGCGAAGAAGCGGCACCATTCCTCGTCAAGGAGGGTCCCGTTGGTCTGGACGCCGTTGAAGATGCTCCTGCCCGGGGGCTTGTGCCTACGCTGCAGCTCCACGACCCTGCTGTAAAAGTCCAGCCCCAGCAGGGTGGGCTCCCCGCCGTGCCACGAGAAACTGATGACTTCCTCGGGGGAGGCTTCGATGTGCTGGGCGATGTAGCTCTCCAGGGTCTCGTCGGCCATCTTGAACGTCTCGCCCTCCGGGTAGAGGCGCTCCTTGTCCAAGTAGTAGCAGTAGCTACAGCCCAGGTTGCAGAGGGCGCCTACTGGTTTGACGAAGACCTGAAACCCGCGGGAAGCCTTGGCCATTTCTTATTCTTAGGTGTGCTGTTTGGATAAAATTATCTTCTGCGGTCGATGTCTTTTAGCATATGGGTAAATATATATGTGGCCATACTGCTATTTGGGTAATTGGTGTAGTGGGTTGACCGAGACGACGTACCATGAAAAGAAGCTCTACATCCCGGCCGAGATACGAGACAAACTAGGCTTGAAGCCGGGCGAAAAACTCGACGTGACCCTAATAGATCGGAGAAGCTTCAAGGTCGAGTTGCAGAGAAAACTCCCCGAGGAGGAGCTCACGGAGGCCCTGGAGGCCCCGACCGAGGTAGGCGTGCCCGACGCGCTGACTCGAAAGGAGATCTATGAAGATGCTCGTTGACGGCATGGAGTTCTCGGAGAGCCGCCACCCGGGAAAGAAGATACTCATAGACACCATGATCCTGTGCTACGCACACGACAGTCTCAGCCCCCACAACCCAAAGGCAGCCCTCATCATGAAAGCCGCGATAAACGGCGACATCCATGCACACCTATCGCATCAAAACCTCGCCGAGTTCTACTCCGTCGTCACGGGGAGACGCGTCGAGCGGCCAATCGCCCCCGCCCGAGCCGCGAGGCTAAGCAGACTCTACACGGAGTGCGTCGAAATCAAGACCCTGCTGCCGACCGAGGAGGCATACAGGGAAGCCCTGAACACGGCCGGAGACCGGCAGGTCACGGGCGGCGACGTGTTCGACTGCGTACTCGCGTATACCGCCAGAGGGCGTGTGGACACGATCTGGACAGATAACACGAGACACTTCAAAGCATACTCGTTCCTTGACGTGGAAAACCCCCTGGAGTGGGAGTGGAAAGAATCAGAGGATTAAGAAGAACGGAGCCGTTGGCAAGTCTTAAGATACGGCGATATCGGGGTTAGGGTTAAATCTTCAATCATAAAGGATTTTAGCTTACACTTCCTCTTTGGGGGTTGATAGCCTTGAGCGAAGGGTGGTTCTACGGGTCCAGCGGCAGGCAGCGGAGCAGAGACGGCTGGCTCTGGGTGGTGGTCATAGTTTTCATGGTGATGAACGTGGGGGTGCTCAGCTACTTCACGTTCTTCAGGGCGCCTGGCGGCAGCGGTGACATTGAAGCCCTGAATGCTGAGCTCGACAGCCTCAGGTTCCAGCTATCCAGCGCCCAGGTAGAGATAGACAGTCTAAAGGAAGAGATAAGGATCGGACAGTTGCCCCAGGGCACCGACGATATGATCCTGACCCAACTATACAACCGCACCAGGGACAGCGTGGTGCTGATAAGAGTCTTTACTTCAACCGGACCCGGCACTGGCAGTGGATTCGTCTACGACAAGGAGGGCAGGATCATCACCAACAACCACGTGGTAGAGGACGCCGTCGAGGGCAGCATAGAGGTCACCTTCTTGGATGGCACAATCATGGAAGCAGAGGTTCTGGGGAGAGACCCCTACAGCGACATGGCCGTGATACAGGTCGATCTGCCCCCCGAGCAGCTGGAGCCGGTTAGGCTGGGTGCCTCGTCGGACCTGCTGGTCGGGGAAACGGTGGTCGCCATAGGGAACCCGTTCGGGCTTGCCAACACCATGACGCTGGGCATCGTGAGCGCCGTAGGTCGGCAGGCATCAGCCCCGGGCAACTATGTGATAGTGGACGTCATCCAGACCGACGCCGCGATAAACCCCGGCAACAGCGGAGGCCCGCTGCTCAACCTCCGGGGCGAGGTGGTGGGGATGAACACGTGGATACTGAGCGACACGGGCCAGTTCAGCGGCATCGGGTTCGCAGTCCCCAGCGACACCATCCAACGCGAGATAGACAGTCTCATAGAGACCGGTACATACGAGCACCCCTGGATAGGCATAGTGGGCCGGGAGATGACGCCGGACATAGCCGAGGCCATGGATCTCGACAGGGACACCCGAGGCACCCTGGTGATAGAGGTGAGCGACGGGGGGCCGGCGGAGGAGGCGGGGCTGCAGGGCGGCGACACGCAGACGACCATCGACGGCGTCCTGGTTACCATAGGCGGCGACGTGATAATCGGAGCCGACGGCAAGACCATGAACAGCTTCTACGACCTCATCTTCTATGTCTCCAGATACAAGAGGCCGGGCGACGTGCTGACGCTGACCGTCATACGAGACAGGGAGGTCATCGACGTCGAGCTCACCCTGAGCGTGAGGCCGAGCCCCTAGACGGTTGCCCTGGATTGTTTCATCTTTTCCCTCTTTGTAGCCCATGACACCTGAAGCCGGCGGCGGGCTGCTTCTCATCAGGGGTTTAGATCGTCTAATCTGTGAGCCTGGTTTCTGCGTCCCTCGAAAATCGAGACGTATTCAAAGCCGGCCCGTCTTAAGCTGGCCGCGGCTTCGTCCAGCCGGTGGCCGATCACAGAGGGAGTGTGGGCGTCGCTTCCGACGGTAACGGTCTTTACCCCCATTTCGTACGCCTTATTCAGGAAGCCCTGCACGGGGTAGAACTCCTTGAGCCCGTATTTATCCGACGAGGTGTTCACCTCTAGGCCCACGCCTCGCTCGGCGAGCTTCAGAAGGGCCTCCCGGTACGCCGACCCGTAGTCCTCGATGGCCGCCGGCTCGCTCCGCACCGCTGCCAGGTGCTTTCTCCAGTAGTCGGGGTGCGCTAGGACGTCGAAGAGCCCGCTCTCCGCCGCCAATCCCCAGACCGTATAGTACTCGTCCGCCGCCTCGTGCAGCGGCCTGCCCTTGAAGAAGCGGCGGGCGTCCAGGCTTGACCCGATGTCCACGCCGTTCAGGTAGTGGATGCTGCCGAGGCAGTAGTCGAGGGGGTGCTCGTCGATTAACCTTTCAAGCCTCTTCTCCTCGTCGGGGAAGTAGTCCACCTCCAGCCCAGCCCGCAGGACGACGCCGGTGTCTTCTTGGGCATCCCATATGTCTTGGAAGTACTCATCGAGCTCATCCATCCTGACGCTCAGGTACATTTCAGGCCCAGTGACGATCAGATGGCTGGTCAGGGCGATCTCCCGGATGCCCCGTATCTCGGCTGCGTGGATTATGGATGGGAGGGCGGCTTCCGGGGCGTCCCGGCTGTGGCTCTCGTGGACGTGATAGTCGAAAGGGAAACTGGAGCGCATCTTGCTGCCTACTGGTTCCGCGCCCAGGCTTAAAACAGGTTTCACCAGGGGCCTTCCAGCCTCGTTTTTTATGGGCTCTAGCAGCACATATTGGCCATGAGTTCAGGTATAGGGCTCTGTATCTCCGGTATCTAGCCGCGGTAAAGATGAGTCTCCTGTTTCAGAGTTAAGGTATACGTCTCCTCAATGGTTTTTAAGATATTAACCGGGGTTTCAGGGGAACGCGGATGGAGGCAGTCGCACGCGGCGTGGTCGAGCAGGCCATAGACGACGAGCTATCTGACAGGAGGCTCGAGCTCAGCCACAACACGTTCAGGCGGTTCGAGGAGTTGGGGATAATCGAGTCCGCGGAGAGCGCCATGTTCGGCAAGATTTACTCGGAGGCGTTCAGCTACTTCATCAACTACAAGATGCACAGCAGGGAGCCCATCAGCCTCCGGGAGATGGAGGAGTTCGAGCGGGTCATCGACCGGAGAGTCATGGAGATAAAGGGCAGGATACTGCACCTCACCGGGAGATAGCCCCGAATACGCGATTGGGGGCGAGTTCAGCAGTTCGACGAGGCTAAGCTGTGGCCAGTAGTTTTATCCAAAGCACCTCATGGCTGATAGCCGGTGTGCTGAGAAGCCGCCGTTAAGCGTCGAATCCTAGGGTGGAAAAGGTTAAATCTTCGCCACCTGTTGCACTACTCGGCGGGTGAGTGGGGCCTCCTACCCGTTCCGCCATAGAAACCCCGGAGCAAGGAGGTAAAGAAAAGTGAACACGAAGGACATCAGCCTATCCGCGGTCATCGCCGCCCTATACGCGGCGCTGGTCATAGTTTTAGCCCCCATAAGCTTCGGCCCCATACAGTTGCGCGTGGCCGACTGTCTCATACCCCTGTCAGCGCTGTTCGGGCCCCCCTGCGTCGTCGGCGTCGCCCTGGGGGCGCTGGTCGGGAACGCGTATTGGTTCCTGAGCCCCATCGACGTCGCGCTGGGGGCGTTGGCCAACCTGGCCGCCTCGTACGTCGTCTACAGGTATAAAGAGCGGCTAGTGGCCGCCTCCGTGGTTGCGTCTCTGATAATCGGCGTCGTGGTGGGCGGGTACCTGTGGCTGTTCTTCCCCCCGCCCAGCATCCTCGGGCTGCAGCTGCCGGTGTGGCTGGCCATGATGGTCAGCATTACGCTGAGCAGCCTGGTGGCCGTCGTGGTGCTGGGGCTGGGGCTGCTGAGGCTGCTGGAGAGATCCGAGTACGTCAAGCAACTGATCTGACCTTTTTTCATATGTTTTATCAGGCAGGGGCCGTTGATCAGCTCGATGAACGTCAGGATAGTCCGTCTGATGGGGTGGTTCGGCGTCTTGGCGCCCATCCTCGCCGCGTTGATGATATACCTGAGCGTGGGGGCGACGCCGGGGTGGAGCGTTACGGAGGAGACCCTGAGCCATCTGGGCTCGGGTGGGTTCGGGGCGGTTCTCTTCAACAACTGCCTCGTCATGTCCGGCGCCTTGATGCTGCTGTTCGGGGCCGGCCTCTATGAGTATACTGCGGGTGACACGGTGGGCAGGATAGGGGCTTGGCTGTACCTGCTGAGCGCCGGCCTCGTGGTCGGGCTGAGCCTGGCGACCATCGAGTTTCAGCCGATTCACAGCCAGGTGGCGACTGCGCTGTTCGTCGCCCTGCCTCTAAGCGCGGCCGTCACCAGCGTGTATTCCTGGAGGATGGGGTTGAGGAGGTACGCTGTTGTTGGTTTCGCGGCGGCCGCGGTCTCCGCCGGGGCATGGGTCGCGGCGGGGAGAGCGACGGCGCTCGTGGAGGCGGCGGCCCTAGTCCCCATCGCTGTATGGCAGATGGCCCTGGGTTACTGGATGCGAGGACAGACCCCGGATGACGACCTCTAGCTACCTTCTGCCCAGCAACTTCTCGGTGAGTCTTCTCCACTGGCTCTTGGTGTCCGTCACTGTGAACGTCGTGGCGTGGTCGCAACCAGTCTTTACGGATCTGACGCCAAGCCTGGCCATGGGCTCGGGGGCGTGGTCGCTCAGGGGCTCGCAGACGCCGCACATGGTAAACCTGCCCGTGAGGCAGCTCTCCTTGTGGAACCGCGTGGCCTCCCCTATTGAGTCGAAGCTGAACCACCCGCCGTCCCTGAGCATCTCGTTGACGCCCTTGTGCGTGGAGGCGTCGGGTACGGCGTGGACGCACTTGTCCCTGTGGATGGTCGCGGCCTTGGTGGGCTTGTCCACGTCCAGCCAGTACATGGGGGTCACACTCGTGCGGCGGCTGAAAAGGCTGTTTACGGGTAGACGCGGCGCATGTCCCGGGGGAACGGCACCGTGTCCCTGATGTGCTCCAGCCTGAGCATCCACATGAGCACCCGCTCGACGCCGAGACCGAACCCGCTGTGGGGTACCGTCCCCCACCTGCGGAGGTCCATGTACCACTCGTAGTTGGATGGATCCAGGCCGTCGTCAATGGTGCGCTGGTACAGCTGCTCATAGTCGTGGACCCGCTGTCCTCCGCCGATGATCTCGCCGTAGCCCGCCGGCGCCAGCAGGTCGGCGCTCATGGTCACCTCGGGCCGGTCCGGGTTGGGCATGTGGTAGAAGGGCTTTATGCCGCTGGGGTAGCCCACGATCCAGGTGGGCTTCTCGAACTGCTCCGTGAGGGGTCCCTCCTGCTGCCACCCGAAGTCGTCGCCCCAGTACATCTCGACGCCCTGGTTCTGCACCGTCTCCACGGCGTCGTCGTAGCTCATCCGCGGGAAAGGCGGCTTCAGGCCGGCCAGGTAGTCTGGGTCCCCGCCCGCCTTCACCACCTTCTCGGGTACCTCGTCGCCGAGGACGTTGGCGATGTGGCTCACCAGCCTGTCCCCGGTGGTCATGATGCCGTCGAGGTCGGTCCAAGGCTCCTCGAGCTCCATGTGGAGGAACTCGCTGAGGTGCCGCCTGGTCCGTGACGGCTCGGCGCGGAAGCTGGGGGCGACGGTGTATATCTTGCCCAGGCTGCAGATGAGGGCCTCGGCGTAGAGCTGCCAGCTC
>CAZBUI010000078.1:0-9464 GCA_964495055.1 uncultured Candidatus Bathyarchaeia archaeon
ACCGGATATCGTCATGATGGTGCCGTTCGTCGCGTAGATCTCGCCGTGACCTCTCTGGTTTGTGTAGGTCGCCACCATCACATCGTCGTCGACGTCTATGGGTTCGTGACCCTGTGATAGCTTCAGGTAGAACGTCAGCTTGGTTAGGCAGATGTCGCTCTGGTCACCGCTTACGTTCGCGAACTGGGCGATCAACCCGCTGTCTGTGAGCATCGCCGAGGATGCCTCGCTCATGCCTGAGCTGATTACTGACTGTGCTTTCTCGGCCGTCAGGAAACCCATGTTCAGGACTACGAACGCGAACGCAGCCGCGGTTATCACGAACGCCACAAGTATGATAGCGGTCTCAAGACCAGTCATACCGCGTCTTTTTCCCAGCAACTTGTTTCTATTCATTGGTTTGTCTCCAATCCTTTCTACGGCGGTTTATGCCGAACGTTTCTCGCCGAATGAGGCTATTAAGAAAATGTATGTCGTAAAGTCACACATATATCGAGGAATTTGCGTGCTCAGGATAAGTTAAAGACGATAAATGCCGGTGAAGGTTGGTAAAAAACATGTTTTTTCTAATTAAATACCATAGATCCATCATTATATGAAGCGGTTATATCCAAAATAATTATATAATGATCTCTCGAATCATTGAACATCTGTGGGGTTCATGACTTCGAGGAGGTCCCGCTTCGAGATATACATTGATGTCCTCAACGAGGTTAAAAGCGGGGCGGTTAAACCGACGCAGATAATGTACGGCGCCAACCTTTCATGGAAGCCTCTTCAGGATATATTAAAGTCCCTGCTGAACCAGGGTTTGTTGTCCGCGGTTGAAGGCGACCCCCGGGACAAGCGAACGAAAGTAACCTATGGCCTCACGCAGAGGGGAGAAAACGTCGTAAGATACTACAGCAAGGCTAAAAGCCTGGTTGAGATACACAGCCCAGAGGATCTAGATACTTAGAGCTCTATGTCGCCGCATAAGATGAAGTCTTGATGGACGCCAAGTTCATTCGATAGCCACTTCCTCGTGTACTGGGGGTCTATGTCGAACGCGGTTTTATTCTCGTCACCCTCGGCGCCCCCAGCCACATCTTTACTTAGTTCAAGACCAATCTTCAGTCTAACTCCTCGCCGAGAATCTCCATGCACGTCTTCTGGGCTGGTAACCTCCAGAAGAGGCATCGGCACCCGTTCCCTGTACTCGTAAACCTTCTGCCTGGTTTTCACCGAAACTATGAACACCTGATCGACCATATCAAAGCAGACGAGATCCACGTTATCGAGCCTACGCTTAAACTCCGGCCAGTCTTTAAGCACTATCTTTATGGGGGAGTCAAGCGAGCCCCTTTGTAGGCTGAATCTCTCCTCGTTCTCGGCTAGAACGTTCTCGGCGCGCGATATCAAGACGTCCAGTGACTTTTCGTGATCTTTGAGCACGTTTATCAGGAAGTCCATGACCTCCACTTTATCGAACAGACTCATCATATCCCCGCTTTGCTGTTCTATGACCCTGTTTTCTCTTTTTAAATAAGGTAGAGACTGTGAAACCTATGATCGATCAGGGTAAGAGAAATATAAGGAAGCTATAGAACAGGGTTCATAAACATGCTTCAATCGATGTGGGGCTCGTTTTTCATATACTCGCGTAGAACGGTGGTGGCGAAGCCGCCTTTGGGCAGCTCAAACCGCAGCCTGAGCCCCTCGTCGGATGCAGAAACGGTTATGCTCGTCACGATTCTGCCGGGTCTCCTTGTGCCCTTGGCTCTAAGCTTCCTGAACTGTTCGTTGGTCACGCCCGAGTCCCGTAAAACGATCTCCTCCAGCTCGTGGGCATCGTACTTGGCGTTTCTCATCTTGTACCCGTATATGGGCGCCGTGAAGGTTATCTCCTTGTTCAAGTATCGCGGCTGCTCGGCCTCGACATCCTCGACCCAGAACATTCCACCGGTATTGTACTTCTTTGCTACATCCCCGTGGATGAGGGTGCCGAACAGCCCTTTTTCAACTCTTATAGTCAGATACCTGTTGCATAGGTGGCTCTGGTAGCTGGAGACCAGGTATCTTCTGAGCCAGCGGTTCCTGATCCTCTTCTCCCCCTGGAGGAGCTGCCAGCCGGCCAGCGTGTTCTCGCCTTCCTCGCCTACGCGCTGGCGGCCGTAGAAGTTCGGGACGCCGGTGATGTCGAGGCGCCTGCTGATGGCCTCCGCCCTGCGGACGGCTTCCTCTAAATCGATCTCCAACCCTGCTACCAGTATGTCGAACCTGTTTCCTCTGAGATGACCCGATCTGAGCTTGTTGGTGTGGTACTTGGCCCAGTTCACCTTCACCCCGACTTGTGACTCGATGATCTGAGGCACATCTGACGCGGCGGGCTTCTCGCCCTCGAACAGTATGCTGAAGCTCTGAGTCGAGATGGAGTGCTTGTCCTTGAGACCAGCCCTGCCTACGTACTCGGGCTTGACGTCGAATAACTCAGCCAGTCGCAGCTGGACATCCCGTGTGTTCAGGTTCTTCTTTGTTATGTTGACGTACAGGTGGTCGCCATAACCCGATGGATCGTAGGCTGGGATCTCCTCGACTATGAAGTGCTCCAGCTGTTGTTTGATCACCCCCCCTACGCCTTCCAGCCCCTCCGTTATGTAGGGGAGGGATAGGTCGATTTCGGGGAGAGCCGTCGTTTTCGCCTCTATGTGAAGTTGTTTAAATGAAGGGGGCTACTCGTGTTCGGGGCTCCACTCGGGGATGGTCCACGGCAACGGCTTGTTTTCCGAGTAAGCCTTCAAAGGCTCCTTGTATGGGAAGAGCGCGACGGCCCCGCCTGTATGGAGGAACAGCACGTTGTGTTTTTCCGTGAACTCGCGTTTCTTCACCAGGTCTATGAGGCAGGCCATGGCTGTGGCCGTGTAGACCGGGTCGATGCACAGGCCCTCCGTCTCTGCCAGCAGCTTCACCGCCTCGGCTTTATCCTTTGACATGAAGCCGTAGCCGCCGCCGACGTACTCGTTGTAGGCTATGACGTCGTCGTCCTCGACCGTGAAGTCCAGCTCCAACCACTCTTTGGTGTCCTGTATTATCTCCTTCACCCGGGCTATCTGCGCCTCCTTCTCGGTGTAGCCCACACAGGCCCCGATTATCTTGGTTCCTGTGTTGAACGCCTTGGAGCCTGCCACAAGCCCGGCCTGGGTGCCGCCGCTCCCCGTGGCGTGCACGAGGTAATCGAACTGCAGACCCATGTCGGCTGTCTGGTGCTTGAGCTCCAGCATGGCGTTGATGTACCCGGCGGCGCCCAGGGGCACGGAGCCTCCTACCGGGATGTAATACGGTTTATGCCCCTGTTCCTGAAGCTCCTTCATGGACGCGTCTATGGTGGGCATGAAGTCATCAGGTTTAACGACCTTTATCTCCGCCCCCATCAGGTGGTGCAGGAGATGGTTCCCGTCCCAGTCTTCGCCGTCGTAACCGGTGCGTGGGCCCGACTTGATCAGCTTGATCTTTAACCCTAGCCTTTTCGCGGCGGCGGCCGTCTGGGTGCACCAGTTGCTGTGGAACCCGGCGCCCGTGACGATGCAGTCGGAGCCGCTCTCAAGGGCGTTGGCCATCAGGTACTCGAGCTTCCTGGCCTTGTTGCCTCCGAAGGCTAGACCGGTGAGGTCGTCTCTCTTCACCCAGATCTTGGGTCCGTCCAGCTCCTCCGTGAGGTTGGGTAAGAACTGGATGGGGGTGGGGAGGGATGCTAGTCGCACTCTCGGCAGCGTGTTGAACTTCATACGGATCACCATTCTATTCATATGGCGGCTATTAACCCTTTGACCGAGCCCCGTAGGATGCAGCAACTGGAAAAGAACGAGATATGATCTCTGTGCTTAGGTACTCCTGCTCCTTGTCTTCGAGGTCAAGCCAAGCGTCTATCTCCTCACTTTTCCCTTGGCCCGAGTTGTAGATTATCTTGAGGAGGGGCAGGGTCTCCGTGACGGCCTCCTGGATCGAGGTGTGGGTCTTCGCCGCCAGCTTTGCGGCCACAGCCTGCATCTTCAGTCTGTTATGGTAAGTCGTTATATACCTCCACTTGGTCTGGGGCTCGCGGTAGTATGGGAGCATCCAGTAGTTCTGGCCGTACATCCATTTCGCCCCCATGCCCCTGAGGTCACCGTTGAGGGCCCCCCACTTGTCCCTCCCCAGCCATCTGTTGGCCTTGATCATTACGCCTTCCCTGGTCTCGGCGGTCTGGAAGCTACTGAGGGGCAGCCCGTTTCTCCGTATGGCGGCGTGCACCTGCTTCATTAGGCCAAGCCCCTGGGACTCCCTCCTGCTGAACGCGACGCCCCCCGTCATGAGGTTGAACATGTACTTCAGGAGACGGTAGTCACTGGACCTTACCCTGTTCTGGTAGACGTCGGCCTTCGCTAGGGTCTCCAGGGCCTCCAGCCGTTCACCCGGCTCGTCTATGGCAAGGGGCAGGTTCTCGTATATCCAGTCGAAGAGATCCTCGTAGGGGATCATGCACTGATTGATGGTCTGTCTGGCCTCCCAGAGGCTCCTAGCGGAGAATATCCTGTTGATTATGTTGGGCGTGTAGTCCTGGCGGTCCCTCTCCCCCATCCACTCTATGTCACACGGGTCTACCACGGTCCTGCCTTTGGCGACGGTCTCCAAGTCGTTTATGGCCGACCTGAGGTCGCCCTGGGACCTGGAGGCCAGCGTGTCCAGCACCTCGGGGTGGACCCTTACGCCGTTGTCCTCGGCTATCCTCTCCAAGCTCTTGTAAACCTCGCTGAAGGACACGGGCTGGAACTCTATGAGGGTCGCCCGTCTTCTCAGGGGGCGGAACTTGCTCTCCATGTTCTCCTCGACGGTGGTGGCGACAAGCACGATGGGTATCCGGGTGGATTTGATTATGTTGGATATGGCGGTGATGCCGCCCCGGTCCTTTCGGCCGCTCACCCCCTCCATCTCGTCCAGCAGTATCATCCGGGGGGTGCCGAATACGGTGACTGTCTGGCTAGCCGCCTTCCCTAGAACCTCCTCTATGCTTTTCTTGGTCCTGCTGTCGCTGGCGTTGATCTCTAGCAGGTCGAAGCCCCTCTCCTCTGCCAGCGCCTGGACGGCGGCCGTCTTCCCCGTCCCTGGGGGGCCGTAAACGAAGACAGCCCTCTTCTTGGGGGGTTTCTTCTCCCAGCTCTTGAGCCACTTATCGAGCTTTTTCACAGCCTCCCTGTTTCCAACTATCTCCTTCCTGGACCGCGGTTTGTATCTGTGTGTCCACGGCTGAGTTTGAGTCACTTCATCTCTTCTCCGGCCAACGCTAGGTATGCCAGTAGCGTGCTGAGCTGGATCTCCGGCCTCGCGCCCTGCGTCAGCCTGTAGTCCACCTCTCCCACCTTGTCGCTGAGCTTCACCTTCCAGCGCTCGGACAGCACGGTGCTCCTCATCAGCTCGCTGTACACCATCCTTATGACGTCGTCCGGGGCGAGGCCCTGGTCTATGAGCAGCTCGCGCAGCATCTCCCGGGCCTCGATGAACTCTCCTTCGAGGGACCTCTGGATCATGGCCCTCACCCTCTCCGGGCTCACCTTCCCCAGCACCTCGTATATGGAGACGTCGTCTATCACGGCCTTGGTGGCCGCGGCGGCCTGCAGCAGGTTGGTCGCCTTCCTCAGGTCCCCTCCGGAGGCCTGGTACACGGCGTCCAGCCCCTCCTCGATTATGTCCACGTGCTCCTTCTCCGCGATGTTCATGATGTACGTTTTCATGTCATTCTCGTCGAGGGGGCTGAACCTGAAGATGCTGCACCTGCTCTGGATGGGGTCTATTATGTTCTCGCTGTAGTTGCCTATGAGGCAGAACCTGCAGGTCCGGGTGTATATCTCCATGGTGCGCCTCAGCGCGTGCTGCGCGGCGGAGGTCAGACTGTCGGCCTCGTCCATGATAAGTATCTTGAAGGAGACGGGGGAGGCGATGGCGGCGGTGCGGGCGAAGTTCTTCACCTTCTCCCTTATCACGTCGATGCCTCGCTCGTCGCTGGCGTTGAGCTCTAATGTGAAGTTACGGTACCCCGGGCCGTAGAGGTCCCGGGCGAGCGCCAGTATGCTGGTGGTCTTGCCTACGCCGGCGGGCCCCACGAACAGCAGGTGGGGGAGGTTCCTCTCCTCCACGAAGGTCTTGAGCCTCGATATTATCTCCTTCTGGTTAGTCATGTCGTCCAGTGTCTGCGGCCTGTACTTCTCGGCCCACATGCCTCCGCTCATGATGCTCACGTTAACCTAGTAACGTAGAGCCCGGTTTTTAATTGCTTCTGAACCCGGTTCAGGGGGACACGCTTCCGAAAATGGTGTGCCTTAATCGTCGCCGTTGATGATCAGCTCTATCGTCTCCAGCAACTCGTTTAACTCGTGGTTTTCTTTTCTGGGCTGGCCGCCGTAGTCTCGCAGGACCTCTCTCAGCTTCGTTATCTTTTCCAGGGAGCGGACTGACTCGGTTAGCCTGTAGCCCAGCAGGATGGTTGTCTCGCCTGATGAATCCAAGAAGCGCCTGAGCTCGCCCGGTATAAACCCGTAGCTCTTTGAGTCAAGGTAGAGGCGGTGCAGGTGGTTTATGAGCTCGTCCACGCACTCTATCTTTTCCTGGGTGCTGGAATCCGCTGAGACGAATCTATCCAGGTATGGGGCGATGACGGTGCTCCATAGTTCGTTGTCTCCGTAGTTGTCATTGAAGTGTTCATCGATCTTGGTCCAGACGTCTTGTTCTATGGTTGACATATGGCTAAATATGGTTATTTTACTCGACGCCCAACCCTCAAAAGGATTTGATATTTACTAATATTTAATACTTAACTAGCTGTCGGTGTTTGCTGTTTCTTCATTGGACGTGTTAATGGGTTTCCGTTGATCTGGGGCGGTTCCGGGTTAGATGTGTCTATGGATGTTGTTTGAGGTATATCCATGATTGTATGTGTTTAGCTCGATGAGCATGCATGTTAAGTTAATACTCCTATGAAGCTTATTTTGACATTTCCACGAAATTGATAGCAATAACTACATAGAATTAAGTTAAATTTTGATTCTTTTAATCCGAGCTAAACACATACCCATGATTTATGAAGGGGCTGCATGCATCCTGCCTATGTTCCAGGTGGGGGCTTACTTTCCTGGCTCGATCTCTATCAGGTCACTAACTATGTTGTAGTACTGGAGCACGTTCTCGCCCTTCGGAGTGATCCTGTATCTCCTCTTGGCGCGTTTGCTGGTCCTGCTGACGACGTTCTCCTCTACGAGTCCCTGTGAGACCAGTGAGTCCAGGATCTCTTTGAGGCTCTTCCAGGAGAGGTTGGCGCTGTACATTATGCGTGTCGGCTTTTTCTCGCCTGCCTTTATCTGTCCTAGCACTTCTACGGATAGCTGGAACTTTGATCTTCTAGCGCTCAAGGTTGAGGTAACCTTGTTTGTTTTATATTAATGGATTATCCAGCGTAGTTAGGTAGGATTGATCATGAGCGTGTGTACTGTTTTGGTTACTATATCATTGATAGGACGTACGGGTATAGAACAGTGATACCTTTCTGGAGCGGCGTGTAAGCCGCGTTTGGTTATGAATCGACCCCGATGTGGGCTAAAATAAAGGGTTGAGCGGGGTTCTTTAAGTGGTCAGGGCATTTTCTCGTTCCAGTTCTCGTAGTACTTCTTGATCTCGTCCCGCAGTTTCTCGGGTATCTCCCGCTCGAAGGGGAACGCCGCAGCATCGGAAGCGTAGCGGGTCATCCACTCCTCGATGAACCTGCCCTGAAGCTCCAGCGCGTCTGGGCTCAGGTACTCTATGGTGTCCTCGACGCTGTGCATCATTATGTCGATGCCGCTGCGTCTGCTGAAGGAGACACTGGGGATGCCCACGGCGGACAGCGGCGTGCCGTCGCTGCTGTACACACCCTCCTTCACTTCGAACACGATGCCTGTCTCCTTGCTGAGCAGCTTCACCGAGTTTGTCAACATTGGGTTGCCGAGTACCATGGCCGCGTTGGTGCCTATCATGGCTCCATGGACGTCGAGGTTCACGCATAACCTGTGACGGCCCAACTCGGTCTCTGCATCGTCATCCTTTTCCCTGTCCTCCTTGTTGGCTTCCTTCAGCTTCTTGGCGTATAGGTTGCTGCCGTCTAGGCCCATCTCTTCGCTCCCCCAGGCCACAAACCTGAGGGTACGTTTACTACCCTTCTCTCTGAAGACCCGGGCCAGTTCCATGGTCATCGCCGTTCCTCCCGCGTTGTCGCTCGCTCCCCTCACGCCTGGCACGGAGTCGTAATGTCCGCCGACGACCACGATCTCATCGGGTCGAGTGGTTCCCTGTAGCTCGGCTATCACGTTCTGGGTGTTCTTGGTGTCTCGTTCCGCCTCGACGACGATCCGGGCTCTATTGGCGCCTTTCTTCAACAGCCTGAGGCCGTCCTCGAAGCTCACGCGCACCGAGGGAAAGCTACCGTACTCTTTACCTCGTGGGAAGTTACCCCAGAAATGCTTCGTAGGGACCCGCGGTGTTCGTTCTATGATTATGAACCCCAGAGGCTTCAGTTTGGCGATGAGTTCTAGGTTCTTACGTTTGACGGCGTTTGTAACGACTATCTTGCCCGCTATCTCAGGGGATAGGTACTCCTCGTCTGTGGTCTCTATGCGAATGAGCTCGCCCTCCACGCCGTCGGGGCCGGTCTCACCGATCATCGACATAGCCTCGCACTCGACCGTCTCGGTGTAAGGCTCCAGTATCTCAAGCCTCTGAGCCGTGGTTCGGCCGGTCTTTATCTCAAACTCCTGCCTCCAGGTCTTCAACCCCAGCTTCTTGAACTCGGACTCTATGTAGTCGGCTGCGAGCCTGTCTTCATCGTAGCCTCCCTGTCTCGGCCCGATCTCGACGGCGAGCTTCTCTATGTGCTTGAACGCCTTCTCCCCGCTGAATAGAGTGGACATGAAGAAATGGTTGTCTGTTGAGGGGAAAAGACTTGTTATATCGCGGTTTTGGTGGCTCCGCCGTGGTGGGTGAGCCTAGGCCGGACCTCGACTATTAGCAGCTGGTCAGGACCTATGTTCGAGTTGTCTGCCCGTATTATGGCTTGCCCTGTCTTCAGGTGGTGGGGTTGAACGGTGGTGCCGTCTACTATCTGCTTGAGTATGGTGCTGCTTATGATGTCCGATTTGTGGAATATCTTGGTGTCGCTGCCCTTGATGACCTTGGGGTCCACGTCCTCTGGGAAGTGGGTGTCCAGCATGAGCCACGTCCCGGCGTGCCGTTTCTTACGGATGAGATAGTTGATATAGTCGGTGAAGTCCTTGCTGAGCCCCTTCCTGAGGTAGTCGTGGGCCTCGTTTATGACGAACACGAACTGCTCCCGAGCCGTTTTCTCGTTGTTTATAAGGGAGCTTATGACGAGTATCATGACGCTGAACACGTCGTCGGGCTCCATCATGATCTTGCGGAGGTCGAAG
>CAZBUI010000079.1:0-9403 GCA_964495055.1 uncultured Candidatus Bathyarchaeia archaeon
GCCTCGCCCGACGGGACGTGGAGCGGGAGGAGGAAGCCAAGGGAGTCCTGGCCCTGGAGGGGCCGCCGCCTCCCCGGCTTCTGGTCCAGCTGCTCCTGGTGGGACTCGGACTGGTGTTCCTGTTCCTGGGTGGGCAGTTGATCGTGAGCGGGGCCACAGCCTTCGCCCTCAAGGTGGGGGAGACCACCAAGGAGCCCATGAAGACCCAGTTCGGGTATCACGTCATCAAGCGGCTCGGGTAAGGATTCAGGCCGAGGTTCCTCCTGTCGAGGACGGCTGTAAGGAGCATCACTATCTTTTCGGGCAGCGTCCGCCCTATCTCCCGGTACGCCTCGCACTCCACCCAGCAGCGGGGGCAGTCCAGCTCCGAGACACGCGTCCGCGTCTCCTTCGCCTTCTCCGAGTCCCATATCTCCTGGAAGGGCTCGTCGCGTATGTTGCCGAGACGGCTGTTCATGACTATGCACGGGTAGACGTCGCCGATGGGGTCGAGGAAGAAGGACTCGGTGCAGGCGTGGCAGGGTGTAGTGCGGCGGCCCTCCGTCGTTATGTACTCCTGGACTCCCGCGAGGTACCGCAGCTTAGTCAGGCTCCTAAGCACGCCATGCCGGTCCAATGTGTTCCTCGCCACAGATCTCAGAGTCCTGTAGAGGGTCTCTGCGTCGTATTCTGTCCCGAAGGGGTCGTTCTTGTAGTAGATGTCGCTGAAATTAAGGGGGCGCAGGCTGAAGTCCGCGCCGCGTCCATAAGCTTCCCGCTGAACGATGGGCGCCTCTTTTAGGTTCATGGGGACCAGCGTCATGCCGACGGACAGCATCATCCGGGGCTTGGTCTTCTTGAGGTCTGATAGCTTCCTCAGAGTCTCGTGTGCCAGCCTGTGGCTTCCCTCGACGCCGCGCTGCCTCTCATGGGTCTCCTCCAAGCCGTCTATGGAGACGCTTATCCCGAGTCTTCCCGTCCGTAGCTTGGCGAGACTCCTCTCCGTGGACATGCGGATGAGCTCGGGGCTCAGCCCGTTGGTGGGCACCCAGAAGGTGCACCCGTCTATGCATTCGTCTATCGCCTCGATGATCTCCGGGAGGTCATCCCTAAGGAAAGGCTCGCCGCCGGTAAGCTGGATGGACCCTACCTCCCTGAACAAAGCGCGGTTCTCCTTGAAGAAGCCCCTGATCTCATCCAGGGTAAGCTCGTCTCCTGGCGGCGACTTCCATATGTTGCACGTGGTGCATCTGCCGTCACACCTGTAGGTCACCGCGAAGTTGGCTATCTGTCGGGGGAGAACGCTCACGCTTAATGTATGTCGAAGTTGGCAATTAAAATCGTCGGCTCTGGGTAGATCATATAGCTTCATGTGACGACTAGTTCATCCATGAAGTTGCTCAGCATCGACCACATCCACTTCTTCGCCACCGACCTCGACGAGGCGGTGAAGTTCTACGAGGACGTAGGTTTCAAGATAATAAGACGGTTCGAGCACGGTGGCAGGAAGGCCGCACAGCTCGCCTCAGGGTTCGGCATGACCATAGACATAAACGAGACTAGGGCCACGGACAACCCCGGATACAGCCACTTCTCGGTCCTTGTGGATGACTTGGGCGAGGCTTCAAAGGCGCTGGAGAAGAAAGGGCGCCGGGTCGAGGGACCCACCTACAACGAGGACACCGGCAGACGCATAATCACCGTGAGGGACCCCAACGGCTTCCTCGTGCAGATGGTCGAGAAAAAATAGAAGAGGCTAACCCCTAGCCCTCTTCAAGGCCTCCTTGGCGCCGAAAGACAGGAAGGAGTCGGCGTTCGAGACGGTGTTGAACCGGAAGCCTTTGCCAACCGCCCAAGCCACGTTGTCCATGTTGCACCAGAGGCCCGCTGGCTTGCCGTGGTCCTCGGACACCTTCAGCACGTGCTCCAGGGCGCCCATGAACTTGGGGTTACCGTAGTCGGGGGGGACGCTGAGGCCCAGGTTGTTGCTCAGGTCCCATGGGCCCACGTAGCATGCCTCAACCTTCTCCACGCCCATTATCTCGTCTAGGTTGTCGAGCGACTTCTGGGTTTCGACCTGAACTGTTACGATTATCTCGTCGTTCGCGGTCTCACGGTAGTCGGGGTCCCAGCGGGCCGCTGTCCTTGGGCCCCACCCCCTTACCCCCTTCGGGGGGTACATGCACGCCGAGACGGCCTCTTCAGCCTCCTCTCTGGTGTTGACCCAGGGTACGAGTATCCCGTGGGCTCCGAGGTCAAGCACGCGCTTGATCACGACGAGGTCGTTCCACTGCGGGCGCACCATCGGCGTGCAGTCGGAGCCGCCCATGCTTTGGATCATCCTCTCCATGGTCTCGAGGCCCATGGGGCTGTGCTCGCCGTCGATGAGGAGCCAGTCGAAGCCTTGGCGGCTCAGTATCTCGGTGACGTCGGGGTGGCCCAGCTCGACGAAGGTGCCGACGCAGTTCTCGCCCCGCCTGATCTTCTCTTTGAGCAGGTTCTTCATATATATCCAATGAAGTACTCTCATCCAGTATATATATCAGTGACCGAAAGGCCCTCTAATACATAGATTTCACCGGCTAGGCGCTGATCAGTAAGTGTTTTATTCTGTCTAGGCTCCTTTTTCGACGATTAGGTGCATTGACATGTTTCAATTCCTTGGCTTAGACTACTGGAAGAAGTGTCAAGAGGTCGCCAACTCCGACGAGGAGTTCGGCATCAAGACCAGGATGTTCAACGCCACTTTCACTTACAGGGTCACCGACAGGGACGACCTCCCCGACATCTACGTCAAGTTCGTTGACGGCAAGATAACGGAGGTCAGGGAGCTGGGCGAAGACGAGAAGACCGACTTCACCCTGGAGGGCCCGTACACCATATGGACTCAGGTGAACAAGGGCGAGCTTGACGGCAGCAACGCCATCATGACCCGGCAGCTCCAGTTCAAGGGCAACATGAGCGCCATCATCAGGTACAGCAAGGCGTTCCTAAGGCTCTTCGAGCTCATGCAGACCATACCCGTAGAGTACTAGCCTATACACCATCACCACTTATTTGACCCATAAACAGGTGGCCCCCGGGCCTTATTGTTCAAACGATAAACGTATATACCGTTTTTTCATCAAATCAAAAAGAGAAACAGTGATCGACGAAACATCCGTAAAGGTTCTAGAGGAGTTGCTCCGAGACGCCCGTCTAAGCTACAGGGAGGTGGCGCGGCGCATAGGCGTCAGCAGCGGCACCGTGGCCTCCAGGGTAAAGGGACTGGAGGAAAACGGGGTGATAAAGAAGTACACCGTCCAAGTTGACCACGAGAGGCTGGGCTACGAGCTGACGGCCGTAACGGAGATCACCGTCTCGGGGGGGATGATGCTGGAGGTGGGGAAGAGGATCGCCGCCTACCCCGAGACGATAGCCCTGTACAACGTGACGGGGGCGTCGGACCTCATGGTGGTCGCCAAGTTCAAGACGAGGCAGGAGCTGAGCGACTTCACCAAGAACATCACCAAGATGCCCAACGTGGAGCGCACCGAGACCCACTTGGTCCTGAACACGTTGAAGGAGAACCACAGCCTCCTCGTCTAGACGTGGGACATGGCCAGCTCGATCCCCCTCTGAAGGGCTTGGAGGTTGAGCGTTTTTCGTCGGGGGAAGCGGTCCTCTATCGACGCCGCGAGGGCCTCGGGTTTGACTATGCCTGTGAGGGCCTGGACGGCGCCGAGCATCACCATGTTCGCCGCCAGCCTGTTGCCCACCTCGTTCGCCGTCGCCACGGCCAGTATCCCGTGGTAGCTCTTGTCCGGGTCCATGCTTTTCTCCGGTATGGCCACGAGGCTGTCCTCGTATATGATAACGCCGCCATCCTTCACCGAGTCGGCGTAGGTGGTGAACGCGTCTATGGACATGGCTACGAGGCAGTCGGGCCTCGCTACCTTGGGGTAGTCGATGGGCTCATCCGACGCTATGACGTCTGATTTGCATGATCCTCCACGGGCCTCTGGGCCATAGCTCTGGGTCATCAGGGCGTACTGTCCGCCGTGTACAGCCGCCGCGTTCGCTAGGACATATCCCGCCGTTATTACACCCTGGCCGCCGAAGCCGGCTATCCTCGTCTCCCTGCGCGTCACCCCACCTTCACCTCCAGCTCCCTGAGAATCTCGCCGTAGGTCGGCTTCCTCACGTCCACGAAGTCGCCCAGTATTATCTCGTCTTTGGGGTCGATGGTGGCCTTCGTGGGGTGAACCTTCTTTATCCTGGTGTTGTCCCGTAGCTGCCGCATCATCTCGATGGGGGTCTGCCTGTTTAGTCTCCCGTACCCGGTGGTGCAGGGGCTTATCACCTCGATGAAGCTGAAGCCCTTCTTCTGGAGCCCCTTCTTTATGGCGTTCTTAAGGTGGTAGACGTGGTAGACGGTCCACCGGCTCACCATGGTGGCGCCGGCGGAGGCCACCAGCGCCACCAGGTTGAAGGGGTTCTCTATGCTGCCGTAGGGGCTGGTGGGAGTCCTCGTGTCGGGCGGCGTCGTGGGCCCGTACTGGGCTCCCGTCATGCCGTAGTTGAAGTTGTTGCTACAGATGACGAGCATGTCCACGTTCCGCCTGGCAGCGTGGATGAGGTGGTTGCCGCCGATGGCGAATAGGTCTCCGTCGCCGCTCACCACCACGGTCTTAAGGTCGGGCCGGGATACGCTGACGCCCGTGGCGAAGGGCAGGGCCCTGCCGTGGGTGGTGTGGAACGCATCCGTGTTGACGTAGCCGGAGAACCTGCCGGCGCAACCTATGCCTGATACGGTGACTATCTTGTCGAGGTCCATGCCGAGCTCCTGGATGGCCTCCACGTAGCTGTGGAGGATGATGCCCAGGCCGCAGCCGGCGCACCATATGTGGGGCAACCGGCTCATGCGGAGGTAGTCGCTCAGCAGGTGCTCCATCTCCTCGGTCACGCGTCGGCCCTCCTTATGGCTTCCAGTATCTCCCGTGGTGTGTGGGGGTTCTCTCCCAGCTTGGGTAGGAAGTGCACGGGCTTGAGCTTCACCGCCCTCTCCACCTCCCTCACCAGCTGGCCGTAGTTCATCTCCGCGACTATCACCGCCTCGGCGTCCTCAGCCGTCTCCTCTATCAGCCTGTCCGGGAACGGCCAGAGGCTCACCAGCCTCAGCAGACCCGCCTTGACACCGCTGTCCCGGGCCTGCTTCACGGCCGTCGCCGCCGAGCGTGCAGTTATCCCGTAGGCTATTACCAGCACGTCGCAGTCCGCCGTCATCAAAGCCTCCGTCCTGGTTATCTTGTCTGTGTTCCGCCTGATCTTGTCGCAGAGGCGCCTGACGAGCCTGTCCTGGGCCTCCACGGACATGTCGGGGTAGCCTCGCTCGTCGTGGGTCAGCCCCGTGGAGTAGAACCTGTAGCCTTCCCCGAAGACGGCCATGGGTGGGACCAGCGACTCGTCCGCCTCGTAGGGCAGATAGCTGGAGGGGGGTAATACAGGCTTCTTCCGTTCCACGGTCCTCAGCTCATCCTCTCGGGGTATGGTCAGCCTCTCGTAGAGGTGGCCTATGTTGGCGTCGCTAAGCAGGAAAACCGGCGTCCTGTAGGTCTCTGAGAGGTTGAACGCCTCGACCGTCAGGTCATACATCTCCTGCACCGACTGAGGGGCGAGGGCTATGGTCTCGACGTCGCCGTGCATGCCCCAGCGGCACTGCATGACGTCGCCCTGGGCGCCCATGGTGGGCTGCCCGGTGCTGGGCCCACCCCGCATCACGTTGACTATGACGCACGGCGCCTCGGTCATCACGGCCAGGCCGATGTTTTCAAGCATGAGGCTTATCCCTGGGCCGCTCGTGGCTGTCATGGCTTTGAGGCCGCTGAAGGAGGCGCCTATGACGGAGGCTATGGCTCCTATCTCGTCCTCGAACTGGATGAACCTGCCTCCCAAGGCCGGGAACCTCTGGGCCATGTGCTCCGCGATCTCGGAGGCCGGGGTTATGGGGTACGCGGCGTAGTAGCCGCAGCCCGCGGGTATGGCTCCCTCGGCGCACGCCCAGTCGCCGTGGACGAAGTGTGTCCCGGTGAGCATCCTGTCAGCCGTGGTCCTCTTCCTCCTCTATGGTTAACGCGAAGTCGGGGCAGAGCCTGGTGCAGAGTCCGCACAGGGTGCACCTTTCGGGGTGCTTGATGGTCGGCGGAGTCACGCCCTTCTCCGTGATCTCCTCGGATCTCTCGAACACCTTGTTGGGGCAGAACTCTATGCAGTAGCCGCAGCCCTTGCACAGCTCTTTTATCAGCTTTATCCGCTTGGCCAAGATGAAGCTACCTTCGTCAACATGTAGTTTTACGTATTTTATATATCCATTTTCATTTGTGCAAAACCGGGGTGGTTAACGGGTCGCCTTTACTTATTTGAAGATTAAAGCACATCTTTTTTCTCCAAACGAGGCGTGAAACAGTGTTTCGTTGCTGACTCTTTTAAGAGGGGCGTCTATTCTTCTGTCAGTTGTTCGCGGAGGGACTCGTCCTCCAGCGTTATGTTGCCGTACACTATCCCTATGACGCCGGAGTAGAGGAGCCGCTTCTTGGTGTCCTTGAACTCATCAGCGGTGAATCTCTGGGCTTCGAGCCTCCTCTTCAGGCTGTCCTGTGTCACATGTCCATGCGGGTAGCTGCACAGGGCCTTTATGAAGATCTTCTCTTTCTCCGTGAGCGTCATATGCCGCCCTCTAGGGTAGGTAAAGGAACATGACTGGAAGGGATAAGACTTGTTGTGCGGCTTAATTGAGCTGTTGAGAAAAACGGGTTATGTTACTCGCGTACGTTCAGGTCCACGAGTTCCTCCAGCCGGTCATAGTACCGGAGCACGTTCATCCCAGACTGGGTGATGTGGTACTGCTTCCCCCTTCCCCCTATGTCGCCAGCCTCATGGGCGTACCCCTTGTTGACGAGGAGGTCGATGGTGCTCTTAAGGGTGTTCCATGAGAGGTTGGAGGCGTACATGATCCTCGTCGGCCTTGACTCTCCCTGATGTATGACTGAGAGGACGTCTATAGCAATCTGGAAGCTCGATCTTCTAGGGCTCAAAGCAGGAGTTCCTCGGTGTAGAAATATTATAAACATTATAGGCTTCAGAAAAGGAAAATTAATACATATGTTGTCGGGGGATGATGGGTCTATATCTTCTCCTTGAGGAGGGCCCCCAGCGTCGGGATGCCCTCGGTTATGTCGGGGATGCTGGGGTGGCTGTAGTTGAGCCTTATGTGGTTGTGGGTGTCGGTGGTGTAGAAGTTGTTTCCCGGGATGTACGCGACGCCTCTCTCTACAGCTTCCATCAGCATCTCTGTGGTGTTGACGTGCTCCGGCAGAGTCACCCACAGGAAAAGGCCGCCGCGGGGGTGGTTCCACTCGGCCTCCTTGGGGAAGCTGGCGTCCATGGCCTCCAGCATGACGTCCCGCTTCTTCCTGTAGATCTTCACCATCTTGTCTATCTGTTTGTCTACGACGCCCTTCTCGAAGAGCTTGGCGGCGACCCACTGGCTGGGGAGGGCGGTGCTTATGCTGATGTTGCTCTTGGCCTCCACCATCTTGGCGATGAACTCCCTGTGGGCGACGAGCCACCCTATCCTCATGCCTGGGCTCACTATCTTGCTGAAGGTGCTGGTGTACATGACGCGGCCCGTCGTGTCGAGGCCCTTGAGCGGGGTCGGCATGGGGCCCTCGAAGCTGATGTAGCCGTAGGGGTTGTCCTCCAGGATCAGGAAGTCCTGTTTCTCGGCTAGCTCCAGTATCCGTTTTCTTCTCTCCATGGGGAGCATGGTGCTTGTGGGGTTCTGGAAGCTGGGTATTATATAGAGGAGCTTCAGAGTCTTCCCCTCGGATTTTACCTGCTTGATCACCTTCTCCAGGTCGTTTGGATCCATGCCGTCCTTGTCGAGCTTGGCGGTCCTGATGTCGGGGTCTATGGTCCTGAAGGCGCCGAGGGCCGAGAGGTAGGTGGGCTCGCCTACTATGATGGTGTCGCCTTTGTCGAGGAAGACGCGGGTTGCGAGGTCGATGGCCTCCTGGCTGCCGGTGGTTATCATGATCTCTTTGTAGGGGTCGGCCTCTATGCCGTGGCCCTTCATCCATATGGAGAGCTGTTCTCTGAGGGGCTGGAGGCCGGCGGTGCTGCCGTACTGGAGCATGACGCGCCAGTCGGCCTCGGTGGCTTCGTCGATGGCCGCCTTTACTTCCCTCCAGGGGAAGCTGGGCTCGTCGTACATGCCTCCCGTGAGGCCCACTATCTTTTTTCCTTGTCTTTTGAGTTCTTCGGCGGCGAGCACCACGGTGGTGAGCACCCCGGGTTTGTAGCCTGCGCCGAGTTTTGAGTAGAACTTGTCGGGGTTCATTGTTGTCTGAACTGTAGGTGTGGCTTTGTTATATTAGTTTGTGGCTTGTGTCAGGTTGCTTGGTATTACGGGAAAAATTTCTAGGCTGGGGGTGTTTATATGGAACTTGTTTTTATGTGGGTTTTATTCAGCTGTTTTCCGTGTTTTACAGGGTTTGGGGCTGGTATTAGCTAGGGGATAGAAGTCGTGCCGGAGACGCTTTAACGCAGCGCGTTCAGCATGTGCTCGCCTTTCTCCGTGAGCCGGTAGAGGCCCCTGCACGGCCTCTCGATGTATCCATCTCTCCTGAGCCAGTCGAGGGTTGACTGCGCCACCCAAGGAGTCGATGTCACAAGAACCTTCCTCATCAAAGGCGTCCAGCGGCATGGCTCACCGTTGAGACACTTAAGAATGGTCTTTATGGTGGCCAGTCGCTTCTTGAACCGCTTCAAACAGCCACCCCGGCACGCTCGTCTTCGTCAATGACCCCATAGCTCGACGAAGCGATGGCGACACCATGGTAGAGCCTCCAGATCCCCTCGATCTCCCTAATAAAAACCTCGTCCAGCCTTTCTTTGCTCTCGCTGTACTCGCCCACGGCCACGCTGCCCGGCTGCCGTAGCCTGATCGTCTGAGCCGTCAGCAGCATGCTCAGCCTCCTGATCACCTTGTCCGAGAGATCCTGGGCGCCGAGCCGTTTATCGATCTCGGCGTCGCTGAGCTCGATGATTGCCTCTATCGAGTCGCTCAGACCCGTGTGTATTATGCTCCTCACGTCCGAGGCGCTACAGTACACTTCTTCACCTCACATTGGGGGTATCCGCGCCTTCAAACGGCGCGTGGATCTCGTTCCCTGTAGGAAGCCGCCCCCTATGCGGCTCCTACGTGCATATCTTGTCGATGGCGTCGTCTATCACCAGCTTAGGCTCCAGGTACTGGCGTATCATGTAGGCGTCGTAGCCCGCCTTCTCGTCTCGGTACTGGGCCGCCTCGATGGGGCCCTCGCCGAGGACCAGCGCCGGCGCTGTGCTGTCTCCGATCAACGGCCCTTTGTTGCCCGTGGGAGTC
>CAZBUI010000080.1:0-9300 GCA_964495055.1 uncultured Candidatus Bathyarchaeia archaeon
TAAGCTTCATAGGAGTATTAACTTAACATGCATGCTCATCGAGCTAAACACATACCATTGAAGATATGATAAAATCTTCGATTTGAGGATATAATCAGGAATTTGGTTAAACCCCATTAAATCAGTGATATTAAAGGGATAGATTGAGAGAATATCTACCTTTTTTCCCCATTTCTAGGTGGGTTCGAACCCCACCCCCCGGTACCGTTTACGCGCGCGGGAATCTCTGAAGAAAGGGGGAAACGGATCAGAGGGGGGCGTTGAAGTGGCTGATGACGGTGTGGAGCCTAACTGTCATCCTCTTCGCCATATCCAGGGCCTCCGTCGCCTTGGCGCAGCTGTAGCTCGTCAGGAACTCGACGGCCAGCTCCGGGTCGTCCCCGTAGAGGTCCAGAGCCGTCCTCTCCACGGCGTCCTGCAGGCGGAAGTTGGTCTCCTCCCACTCCCTCCAGGCGGGGATCACCTCGTCTTTCGTCGCCGTGTAGAAGAGGTTCACCAGGTTTGTGACGATCCTGAAGTTCCAGTAGGCGGACCTTGGGTTGTACTCGTTCATCGCCTGGGGGGCCCTCGTGGGCCTGTAGGGCCTCGTCCCGATGGTGTAGGGCTCCGGGGTCTCCTTTATACCCACGTACCAGGGGATCCGCCCAGCCGTGGCGCCCTCCCCGATGCCGGCCCAGATGAGGCCGCCGACGGGGTCCGGCATCCAGCCCCTGAGCTGGGCGCACCAGTTGGTGATGGCCCTCGGGGTTCCGATGATCCTCTCGGTGCCCCAGATGGGGGCGAGCTGGTACTCCCTGTCCTCGTTGATGTGGAAGGGTGACACGTACTCCTCAGTGCCCGTGGCGATCATGGGGCTCACCGTGGGCTTGTACTCGTCGGCGTGGGTGCCGTAGGGGTCGTACTCGGTGCCCTGGTAGTGGTCCGTGAACAGCATCAGGAAGTCCTTGGGCGTGAGCTTTCTATCCGGTTTCACGAACAGCGGATAGACCCAGGATGGCTCCTCGGGATCCAGGTTCGTCGAGGGCGCCAAGAGGCTGATGCCCCTCCAGATCCGACGCCGGTCGTACTCGGGCGCGGGTATCCCGTGCCTCACCTTCCCCGTCTGGGCGCCGTAGACCTTCGAGGGGTTAAACGGCTCCCCGGAGTCGGGGTCGTAGAGCCCCTTCTCCACGGCGAAGCTGACGAGGTTCTCCGAGCCCATGAAGTTGGCCGGGTCGTCGAAGGCGACATGGTCGATCCTCACCGAGTTCGCCTGCACGACGAAGCTGTCGTCCGGGACCCTGACGGCGGCCCAAAGGTTGCCTCTGTACTCCTCGTAGAACCACGCCTCGTCGGGGTCCGCCACTATGTAGTTGTCTGTGCGGGCCCCGTACATGTCCGTGAGCTTCCCCACGAGTTCGACGCCCTCCCTCGCGGTCCTGCACCGCTCCAGGACGAGGGTCATCCTGTAGTCCCCCACCGACGTGGGCATA
The DNA here is from genome assembly GCA_964495055.1 of uncultured Candidatus Bathyarchaeia archaeon. Taxonomy (GTDB): domain Archaea; phylum Thermoproteota; class Bathyarchaeia; order TCS64; family TCS64; genus RBG-16-57-9. Next base: position 1,473 of record CAZBUI010000080.1, read on the forward strand.
GTCGGGATCAGGTCCTGAGCCCTCTGGTTAAGCCAGCCACCCGTCGACGTACCGGCGACCACCTGGAACTCGTTGACGCCGCCCTCGGCCTCGGCGATGTCGCACCCCTCTGTCACCATCATGATGCCTAGGTAGCCATAGGTCTCAGGGACCTGGGGTAGCACCACGCCCTCAGCCCCCGGTATCCTGATGGTCTCGCCCTCCCCGTGCTCCCTCCGCTGGACCGCCAGCACCTGGACGACGTCGTCCCCTCCTGACGCGTCGCAGCTCCTCGCAACCAAGACGGAGCCGTCCGCCGTAGCCTCCTTACCAGCCGCCATCATGTAGCAGCCTTTTTCATACATGCTGAATCCTCGCACCTCTGATTGTAAAAGGCGACTTTAAATTTACGCGTATCCACGGGTGAAGACTATACTTTTTTCGTCAATGTGAAGTCGTAAACCCTTCCCCTCGCCATGTATCCATGCATATACGCGCCGCGCGCACGGTTAGTTTGATATAATCAATTTCCGTATTCATCGCTTGACTTGTTACCTGAAGGAAGATCGCTCCAAAAAACACAGAACTTGTTGAAGGGCGCCATAGATATATGTTCACGCCGGACCGCACCTCAAGTCAAGCCCGAGAAGCGTCACACCCATACAGGCGGCAATGCAGGCGCGGGACGCCGGGATGCGCGCCATCGTCTTCATGGACGTCTTTAAGATGAGCAACGGCACGAGCCAGCTGGTGAACGAGGCTGTCCCCGACTTTCTAACCTTCGGCGCATGAACCTCAACACGGTTTACGGCGGGATGAACCCCCGGGCAGTAAAAACCAGCCTCTACTACGGCGATGGAGCCAAGTACGTGGTCTTCGGAATCCATAGCACCCACTGGATGGCCAGCAGAGAAGGCCACTACATTGACGGGGAGTTCAAAGAGTTCTGGAAGACCGACCCCAAGTTCAGGGAGGAGGAGCTGGGCAGGAGCATAAGGATACCCGTTGATGAGATGCCCACCCCCGAACTTGATGAGATCCTTAGGCTCATCGCGGCTCACCCTGAGGTCTACATGATCACCGGACATGTTTCGGCACCCGAGGCGCTGAGACTTACTGAGCTGGGGGCCGAGCATGGAGTCAAGAAGATGGTGGTGAGTAGTACCATCTTCCAGATAGCCTCCATGGATCAACTTCAGCAGATGGTGGAGAACGGTGCATACATCGAGTACACCTTGGCTGCGTACGGGCACAGCAGCGGAACACGCAAGACCGATTATTACGTGGAGATGGAGTACGCCAGCGACCCCATACCGGGCAGCTTCCCCGTTACACCAGCATCAAGACCGTGGCGGAACAGACACAGGAACTGGGCGCGGATCACTGTATCTTGGCCACTGATTACGGCGACTATACGCTGCCTCCACCTGTGGAGGGCTTCAGGGAGTTCATAGCGTTGATGCTGGACCTGGGTGTATCCGAGGATGATATCGTTAAGATGATAAAGACCAACCCCGAGGAGTTACTAGGGTTAACGACACTCTAGTTTCAACTCGTTTACAAGACAACTAATGACACCTAAAATACACATTATGTCCATGCGCGCGAGTTTTACAAGTAAAAATGTGTGGGGTCCCCTCCTCCCGCACCTAGTTAAGCCTAGTCTACGTTGTTAACCTATTTCTACTAGCTGCATCTCACAGAGTTCTCTATACAAGCTACTGTTTTGTACCAGCCAGTCATGGCGCCCCTCGTCCTCGATGACCCCGTCCTTGAGCACGATTATCCTGTCCATGTCCCTCACGGTCGACACCCTGTGGGTCACGAGTATCACGGTCCTGTTCATCATCTCTCTTCGCAGAGTATCCTGTATCCTTGCCTCGGTGTATGGATCGACGCTGCTAGTGGCCTCGTCGAACACGAGGATACGGGGGTCCACTATGATGGCCCTCGCGAGGCATATCAGCTGCCTCTGACCGTAGCTGAGGTTCGTCCCCCTCTCATGTAGAACCGTCTCGTAGCCTTCCTCGAGCTCCATAACGGCCTCGTGTATGCCCACGTACTTGGCCACGCGGACCATCTCCTCGTCGGAGACCCCCGGGTTACCGAACTTGAGGTTATACTCGACGGTGCCGTTGAACAGGTAGGGCTCCTGAGGCACGATGGAGACGACCTTCCTCAACGTAGAGAAAGAGAGATCCCGTAGGTTGATTTCATCGATTTCGACGACCCCCTCAAGCGGGTCGTAGAACCTGCCGAGCAGGTTAATCATCGTCGACTTACCTGAACCAGTGGGCCCGAATATCGCCACCTTCTCGCCAGGCTTGATGTTCAGGTCTATGTGTTTGAGCACAGGTTGATCCGGGGCATAGCTGAAACATACGTCTCTGAACGCGATCTCCCCCCTCACCTCATCCAGCTGGATGGGCTCCTCGCTCTCCATCACCTCTGGCCGCTGATCCAAGATGACAAAAATCCTCTCCGCCCCAGCAAGGGCGCTCTGGATCTCCCCATACATCATCGCGAGGTTCCGTATGGGGTTGAAGAAGCTCTCAGAGTAGGTGCTGAAAGCCACCAGCTGGCCCACGGTGCGGGTGGAGCCGAGAACCTTCATCCCCCCGAGATACCATATCGCAGCCGTCATGACGCTGCCGAGCACCGTGGCCACGCTGCTGTAGGCCACCGACACGGTCTCGGCCCTTATCTGGGTCTGCATGTTCTGTTCGTTGACTTCGTCGAACTCGCGGAGGCTACGCTCCTCCTGGACCAGCGACTTCGTGAGCTTAGCCCCGTACATCAGATCCTGGACCTTCCCGGTGAGTGACGCGACGTTTCGGCGGGCTATTCTCCACGCGTCTTTTATCCATTTCTGGAATACCCTGCTTACGACCGCGATGAGGGGTGCGATGAGAAGCGCCACGAGGGTGAGCTGGAAGTCTATTAAAGCCATCACAAGGATGATCGACAGGGTCATGACCAGGTCAGCCACGAGCCCGATGACCCCGGTTGAGAGTATCTTCTTCAACGCCTCGGCGTCGTTTGTGACCCTCGACACGAGCCTACCGGTGTTGCCGTACTCGAAGAACCTTTGGGACAGGCTGTTGATGTGGCTGAAGAAGTCTGCCCTGATATCCGCGATGACAAAGAGCCCAAGCTTCTCGATGTAGTAGAGCTGAGCGCTCGTCACAGCCCATTCTATTAAAGCTATGGCTACGTAGAAGAGGGCTGCCACGAGAAGGACGCCGCTCAGCGTGGGCTCTGTTTGATGCGTCATGGCTACCGCAATCGAATCGATGATGTTCGCCAGCCACACAGAGTCATCCGTCGGCGTACGTGCGATATAGAAGTCCAGCACCGTCTTGTAGAGATAGGGCCCAGCCAAGACCGTCATCATCTTGAATAAGATGAGAACCATCTCCAGAGCGAAGAGAGCCTTATGTTTCAACATGTACTCCATGATGATCCTTTTTACGATCTCAAGGTCGCTCATCCTTCTCGAGGTGGACTCTAGGGAGCCGATATCGTACCTATCCACGTACTCAGCCATCTAGGACTCACCTCCTCCGATATCCAAGGCCTGCGATTCTATCAGCCGTCGGTAGCTACCGCTTGACTCAAGCAGTTCTCGATGTTTTCCCTCGGAGACTATCCTGCCCCTCTCCATGACGACGACTTTGTCAGCGGCTTCACAGGTTGAGGCCCGCTGAGTGATGATCAACGCCGTGCGTCCTTCGAGAAGGTTTTCTATCGCCTTCCTGATGAGGACCTCTGTCTGCGCGTCAACGTTGCTCGTCGAGTCGTCCAATATGAGTATCCTCGGGTTCGTCAGCAGTGTTCTAGCGATCGATACTCGCTGCCTCTGTCCACCTGACAGCGTTATCCCTCGCTCCCCAACCACGGTGTCATAGCCTCTGGGCATGGTCTCTATGAACTCGTGGATCTGGGCTGCCTTCGCTGCTGCGTGTATCTCTTCATCAGTTGCACCTGGCTTTCCGTACGCGATGTTATTCCTGATGGTGTCGGAGAAGATGAAGACGTCCTGGAGCACTATGCCCACCTGTCTACGGAGCGCCTTGAGCTCTATGTCACGGATATCCACGCCGTCAACCATGACCCTGCCTGAGGTGACATCGTAGAAACGTGGCACGAGCTCGGCCAGCGTCGTCTTTCCGGAGCCGACGTATCCCATGAGGGCTACTTGCTGCGAAGGCTCTATCCTCAGGTTTATGTTCCGTAGAGTCTCTTTATCCTCCCCGTAGCTGAACGATACGTCGCTGAAAACTATCTCCCCCCTTATATCTAACCCGACTGGCTCCCGCGCTTCTGGTACGTCCTCGCCTACGTCGATGACCTCGAAGACCCTCCTGGCGCTCGCCATGGCATCTTTGTAGAACATGATGAGGCGGGCGAACATTCTCATGGGGCCAACGAGCTGGATGAAGTATGTTCCAAACAACACGATCTCTCCAATGCTCAGATGACCTGCGGCAGCCTCCTGACCACCATAGAATATCACTAGGGCCACGCCGACGGCGACCATGGCCGCTGAGCTCGGCCTGTACAGGCTCTGGATCCGTGACGCCTGGAGGTTCGTGTCCACGTATGCCTCGTTCTGTTCCTGAAACCTCTCAAAGAAGTGGCTCTCCATGCCATGGGTCTTGATGAGTTTGTGGCCCACTATGCCTTCCACTAGCACGTTGTTTAGGTCCCCGAACTGGTTCTTCGCCCTAGTTAGGTAGCTGCTTATCCTGCTTGAGTACATGTAGGTGCTGAGGAAGATGAACGGCAGCGGTATGCAGCATATGAGGGTAAGCTCAGGGTTTATGACATAGAGAATGTACAGCGTGAACAGGAACTGCATGCCGTGCCTAAATATCTCCCGCACGGTCTCGCTGTAGAACAGGTCTATGGCCCCCATGTCGCTGGTTATACGGCTGATGATCTGCCCCGACATCACCTGGTCGAGGTATGAGAACGACTTGTTGATGAGTGCGTAGTAGAAGTCGCGCCTCATGACACGTAAGATGTTTTGACTGAGAGCCGCCCTTAGCGTGATGTGGGTTACGTGGAAAAAGCCACGGATGATCGCTAGGAGCACTATTACGCTGCACAGTATTATCAAAAGGCCTGTCTGGTCGGTTACCCCTGTCCAGTTTTTCACGAGATCAATGAACCAGTGTGTACGTCCAGGCATAGGCACGAGGATAAAGTCGATTATCAGGGCCACTATGAGAGGAGCAAGTAAAGCGAAGACGCCGTGTCTTCCGAACGCGGTGAGAACTATTCCAACGAAGATGCCCATGAACGGTTTCATGTACCCTAATAGTCGTTTGGTAAGCTCCCAGTCGGAAGGATCATAGGGGGAAACCATGCTTTCCCTTATTGATTAGTAGACGTTGATAAAGGTGTTTACAGGACAGGATCGGGGAGCGTGGTTATTCAATGATTTTTGACTTCCATAAAATGAGGTTATTTACCGGTAAATCTGTGTTCTATCCCCCTAGACGCGAAAAGAAGTCTATAACGAGTTTATTCGTATAGAAGAAAAAGGATGTGAACCTGTCGAAAAACCGGGAAAAGCTAGGTTAAAGAAATACTGCACACGTGCAACAGTTTCACCCTAACCCCTCAGCCCTTCATAGCAACTGAGGGCTTTGGAAGCCCGTGCCTCGCAAGGATCTCCTTGAAGACCCGGTCTAGGCGTTCCTCGGCCTCAGGCGGTAGAGGCTTTGGGACATGATCCGTCAGCAGCTTGTCAACCATCTCCTTTGCTCGGTCGATGCTGTTCTTCGAGCCGCTCTTCCTCCAGGAGTCGGGAGTCAGCCTGCAGAAGACACCCGTCGGCATTAACTGCTCCCTCATCAGGTTCTCCCGTGTGTGCTTCTCTGCCAGGAAGTGGCCGCCGGGACCGACCTTTGCTATGATGTCTGTGGCCAGTGCCGGGCCATCTAGGGAGACGCCGTCAACGAGCCGGTAAGCCATGCCGCATATCTCGTTGTCCATGACCAGCTTCTCCAGGGACTGGCAGCTCTCGGTGGCGATCATCCCCGGGCCTGAGACGATGTTGACGCGGGCTAGAGCTGCGAGGAAGATGCCCAGCCCCGACTCGAAGCCGTTCTGGGCGTCCACCACCTTCGAGTCGGTCAGCCCCAGGTAGACGTTGGTGGGTAATCCATAGTGCTTCCCGATCTCGGCGGCGGCACAGGTCGCGATCATCGACTCGACGGCACCATCGGGGGCCGTCAAGTGTCTCATGTCGAAGGCAACGGGGGAGCCTCCGTATACGACGGGGGCTCCAGGCGCCACCGTCTGCGATATTACGAAGCCGCTGAGGAACTCGGCGTTGGACTGGACGAGGGTTCCGGCGAGGGTGACTGGGCTGGTGGCCCCCATCTGCGGCGCCGAAATGATCTCGGCCGGGATGCCGTGCTCGGCGCAGTCGATGAGGTTCTGGCAGGTGACATCGCTCCACATGAGGGGCGACGAAGGGCAGACGTCGAAGACGGCCCTCGGCGCATGGGCGAGCTCCTCTGGGCCGCCGACGACGGCCTCCAGCATCCTCTTCATGTCCATGAGCCCCTCCTTGGTGAAGGCCCCTGTCACAACCGGCTTCGGCGAGTTCTTCAGGATGATGTAAAGCCTGTAAAGGTCTGAGATGGCATCCGGAACATCGGCGGGGACGATGGCCGTGCTCTGAGCGTGGACATACTCCAACGCGTCGACCAGCCTGACCAGCTGGACGAGGTCTCGAGTCAGAGCCCTCCGCATCTCCCCCGTATCCCTGTCGATGAAGTAGATGACCGCCGACCCTGGATTGTAGATGACGTTGTCGCCACCAACTTCTAGGTTGCCATCGCCGTCACGCATGTGAAGCCCTATCGATGAGGGCGCCTTCTTCAGGCACTCCTCCACCAGGCTCGGCGGTATGTGAACCACCTGGGCTTCGACCCTGCAGCCAGCCCCCTCCAGAAGCTCAACCGCGTCGCGGTTCTTCACCAACACTCCTGTACCCTCGAGTACTTCGAGGGAAGCCGCGTGGATGGCCTCTATATCGTTCCGGGATAGGAAACTGATCCTAGGCATCAACACAAGCCTCCTGCGAGCGCGAGAGACAGTCATCGATATTGCGTGCAAGTTTAAGAATGCAGGAAAAATGAGCCTTCTTTGTCTTCATTAAATCTCACTTGATAATAAGTCGTAACAGAATTTAATGACTTGCTGTACTCGATTTCTCAGACGTATTTCAGGATTAATCAAAAGGGTACCAGGTAGTTCCTTTATTCTCCCGAATACGAACTTCCAAGGCATTTCATCTCGCGCATAACCAATGCCCATTTAAACAGAGTCACGGTCTTATAGATTCAGGAGAATACAATATGAAAATAGCCGTGATAGGAGCGGGCCTCATGGGCCCAGCCATCACGAAGGACTGCCTCGAGGATCAGGGAGTAGATGAGGTTCTCTTAGTCGACATCGATGCCGAGAGGCTGCGCCATGTGGCGGAGGAGCTGGGAAACCCAACCAAGCTCAAGACCATAACCCAAGACGTTACAGACCGTGAGGGGCTTGCCCGTGTCTTGGAGGGTTACGACGCCGTAGGCGTTGCGCTCCTCGAACCCCTTAACACCCACGCGATCTGGGGGGCTATCGACGCCGGTGTGGGAGTCGTCGATTTGAGCGAGGCCAGTGATGAGAATGTTGAGGCGATAGATGAGGCGGCCAAGAAGGCAGGCGTCGCCATCATCCCAGGCTGCGGCGTGGAGCCCGGGCTCACCGACCTCCTAGCGGCTCAGGGGATGGACATGCTTGATAGTGTCGAGGCTGTGGATATCTGGTGCGGTGGGATACC
>CAZBUI010000081.1:0-9274 GCA_964495055.1 uncultured Candidatus Bathyarchaeia archaeon
GGCCAGGTCCGACGCCATCATCATTAGTGCCCCGTCTAGGTGCACCCTCCAGCTGGGCAACGGCTGAGCCACGAACTCGTCCACGCATGCTCCGAGCATGCTGTCCCTCATCTGGTGTACGCCGTGCTCATTGCTCCTGGTGCCGAACCCCATCAACGCGGTCTCCTCGTTGAACCAGACGAAGTCGCCTCCCTCCACCAGACCCGGGGGCGCCACCCGGTGGGCGACGGGCACGCCCAGCTCGTTGAACGCCTTCTCCATCAGCGTGGGCTCCAAGAAACGCGCGGGGTAGGTCATCCTGAGTATGTTGGCGCCCAGGCTGTTCACCATGACCACGTCCCTCGTGTAGACCATGTTGGGCAGGGCGTCGGCGATCCGGCCGTAAGGCTCGTCCAGATGGTCTGTGAGCAACACGACCTCCACGCCCTCGGCCTTCAACGCGTCCGTGAAGGCATCGTGCTCCTCCTGGAAAGCCTTCCAGTACACCGGGTCCCTGAACAGGTAGTCGTCCTTGTTGCCGGCCGTCACGGCCCTCATGCCTTCCCCGGGGCGGTGCATCAGCACCTTGCGTAGCCTACCGTACTCCGTCTGAGCGCCGAACTCCATGGATATCACCAGATAGGGCTCTGCCACTCTATATAACGGTTAACACGTGCAACGATAAGCTCCTACTGAACAGACGATCTCAGGCTATGGATTAGTAATCTATACTTACAGAACATGGAACCATGTTGTTTTTATTTCGGGCAAACGAAGACTTCTAGATATGTTGTGACTCTGAGGAGAGATCTGACAGACAGCGACGTCCGACGGATCGTCCGAGACTCACTGGAGATGATCTCCGAGGCTCAGAGTCAACTCGACCTACCCGTCGCCCCCAACATCTCCCAGACCAAGGACATTCTCAGCCGAGGCTCGTTCAAAGCCTTGACCATGAACTCCAGACGCGTCAACAGGAACTCCATGGAGTACGGCTCCTTCCTGCCTCCCGCCACGATAATCCTGGACAAGCGTCTCCCCAAGTCGGACCACCCCATGGACATGCCCGACTTCGTGGAGACCCTCACCATGTACACCGCGGTCCGCGAGGTCTTCCACGCCGACGACCACGTGGGCGGGAACAAGCTTCTCATGGCGACCCGGGAGCACATCTTGGACAGGCACGAGGACAAGCTGGAGAAGAGCATGAGCATAATAATGGAGGAGGGGGGCTCCCCCGCCATCAAGGACTACGGCGACCTCGCCACCCTCTGGGCCGTCCAGTACGCAGAGATGGTCGCCCACTACAAGAGCTACGTGGTCATGAGATACATGAAGCGCCCGAAGCTCGACCGGCTCTGGTCGAGGCTGAGGAACGACTACTTCCCGCCTAACCTCCTGACCTGCATCGAGCTGAGCAGGGGCACCGAGTACGTGTTCAGCCTCTTCACCGAGAAGCTGGGCGAGTACTGCCTCATAGAAGCGCTCAACGAGTACAACGCCATAAAGGAAAAAGACACCTGTAGCTACACCGTATAAATATGTGGTCCACGGAAAGGTATCTGTTCAGACATGCTCTACGATACCCTTGTCGACTGCTACAACAGGCTGGAGTCTACGACCAAACGTCTCGAGATGACAGACATACTTGCAGACCTCTTCGAGGAGGCATCGGCTGACGAGGTTGAGAAGATAGTGTACCTGACCCAGGGCAAGATTCACCCCGACTGGAAGGGGGAGCCCGAGATCGGGATGGCCGAGAAGATGGTCGTCGAGACCCTCACCAAGGTCTCGGGGCTCAAGAAGGCCACGGTGGAGCGGCTGGTCTCGGAGCTGGGCGACATCGGTCTGGCGGCCGAGGATGCCCTCAAGGGCAAGACACAGGGCAGCTTCACGCAGCGCAACCTCACGGTCTCCGACGTGTACAATGGCCTGGACAGGATAGCCAGGCGGGAGGGGCAGGGCAGCACCAAGCAAAAGATAGACGACCTAGGTAGCCTGCTCGCGGACTCCTCCCCGCTGGGCGCCCGCTACATCGCCCGCACGGTGGTGGGGAAGCTCAGGCTGGGCATCGGCGACATGACCATACTGGACGCCCTGTCCCAGGCCCACACGGGCGCAAAGGAGCAGCGGGAGGTGCTTGAGCGGGCCTACAACCTGAGCAGCGACCTCGGCCTCGTGGCCAGGACCCTCGAGGAGGAAGGCGTGGACGCAATCAAGAACTTCCACGTCAGGGTGGGCTCACCGATAAGGGTCATGGCGGCCCAGAGGCTCTCCACAGCCGAGGAGATAGTGGAGAAGCTCGAGGGCCAGTGCAGCGCCGAGTACAAGCTGGACGGCGAACGCTTCCAGATACACAAGAAGGGAGACAAGGTAACCATATTCAGCAGGAGGCTGGAGAACATCACCTACATGTACCCCGACGCGGTGCAACTGACACGGACCCAGATAACCGCCGAGGACGCCATAGTAGAGGGGGAGGCCGTGGCCTACGACCCTGACACGGGCGAGGACCGTCCTTTCCAGACGCTGATGCAGCGGCGCCGCAAGTACGGCATAGAGGAGATGATGGAGAAGATACCCGTCAGGGTCTACCTGTTCGACTGCCTCTACGCCGAGGGCAGGGACCTCACCCTGGAGCCTTACCCCGAGAGGATAAGCGTGCTGGAGAGCATAACCATGCAGAGGGACGACTACAGGCTCGTGGAGCGCCTCGTCACCTCGGACCCCAAGGAGATCGACAGGTTCTTCCAGCAGAGCATAGCGGACGGCACCGAGGGCCTCGTCGTGAAGTCCACGGACGAGGACAGCGTCTACAGGGCCGGCGCTAGGTCTTGGCTCTGGGTGAAGCTCAAGCGCAGCTACCAGAGCAAGATGCAGGACACGGTGGACCTCGTGGTAGTGGGCGCATTCCACGGCAGGGGCCGCCGTGCAGGCACCTACGGCGCGTTGCTCGTCGCCGCATACGACCCCGAGGAAAACGTCTGCAAGACGGTGTGCAAGGTGGGCTCGGGGTTCACGGACGAGAACCTGGAGCAGATACCCGATATGCTTGAGCCCCACAGACTGGACCACAGGCACGCGCGAGTCAAGTCGCTGATGGAGGCCGAGGTGTGGTTCGAGCCCGTCGTCGTAATGGAAGTGCTAGGCGACGAGATCACGCTTAGCCCGCTACACACGGCTGCCTTCGACGAGATCAGGGAGGGCTCGGGGCTGGCCATCAGGTTCCCCCGCTTCACTCGTTGGCGGGAGGACAAGTCGGCTGAGGAGGCCACTACGGTTCAGGAGATCGTGGACATGTACAAGTCTCAGCTCAAGACGTTGGGCTAGCCGCCGGCGATGGGCGGGAAAAGCGCCACTCTGTCGCCGTCGGCGAGTCGATGGTCTAGGTCTCTTCTCCACCCGTTCACTATGACGTTCTTCACGCCCTTCTCAGGGACGCCAAGCCTCTCAAGCACGTCTCTGATGGTTTCGGCTTGGTTCCATATGGATCGTGCCTTCGCCGTCCGTGTGCGTTTTCAGCGTCGCATAGACCTTCACCAGTATAGCCATCTGCGTCACTCCTTGGTGAAGTGCCACTTATAGAGGAGGCTCATGTCGTCTGGGAAGACGCCGAGCCTGCCTCCCTCTTCTATAGCCCGGTCCATCGATGAGTACCTTCCGTTGAGGAATATGTTGGTGCCCACCTCGTCCGTGGGGACGCCCGCCTTTTCCAGGGCTTCCCTGATAGTCGTGCCGCCGGGGACGTCGATGACTACCACCGAGGGCTTCCCGGGGTTCGGGTTGTCGGTGAATCTTCTGAGCCTCCCGTAGAGGTGGATATCAAGCTTCATCGAAATAAAAAGGGGGTAGGTTTACTTGAAGACTTTGTCCAGCTCGCTGTCTGGTACGTTCCAAGTCTCGTTGTGGGGCGGCAGCTTCTCCAGCTTCATGAACTCGGGCATCCTGTCATCGTGCTTGGTGAAGCCGGCTGCCTTGTTGAACGCCCTCTCCATCTCGGTGATCTCTTTGCCTATCCTCGCCACGTCGTCGCCCGTCCAGCTGGTGCCGAGGACGCCGTTGACAGTCTCCACCATGCCGTCGAAGCCCTCCGAGATATCCAGTATGGCGAAGGCGATGAAGAGGCAGTACCCGGTGGAGTCCAGGAACGCCGTCGTATCCATGAAGCCGCGGGCCAGCTCGGACTTGTCGATGTCAAGCGGATCGGCTGAACCGCCGACGCCGAGGATCTCGGGCGCGATGGTGTAGCCGGACGTGTGGTCTGCCCCCATGGTGCTTGTGGCGTACACGTAGCCGATTCCCTTGACGGCCCTCGGCTCGTACGCCGGCATATTCTGGCCCTTGCACGCGGGCACCCTCGTCACGCCGAGGGTCTTCCCTGTGGCGACCGCGCCCGACGCCAAGATCTTGCCCAGCGGCGATCCCCTGTGGATCTCCTTCATAAGCTCGATGGCCTTCTCCCCGTCCCCGAACTCGGCTAGGCCCCCTTCCATGGCTACGGCGATGGTCCCGCCCATCTCGATGGTGTCGAGCCCGTACTCGTTGGTGAGGTGCACAAGCTCGGCGATGTGATCGAGGTCGTCTATGCCGCAGTTGGGTCCGAACGCCCAGTCCGACTCGTACTCGATGCAGCTCACGTGCTCCGTTCCGTCCTCGTAGGGGTAGACGTTGCTACACTGTATGATGCAGGACGCGTGGCACGGGTGACCCATGGAACCTACTCCGCCCCGCTCCTCGCAAACCTTTTTTATGGTCTCGCCTGAGACCTTCTCGGCTCCCTCGAAGCGTCCCTCACGGAAGTTCTTGGTGGGCAGGCCGCCCGCCTCGTTCATCACGTTTATGAGCGCCGCGGTGCCGTAGGCGTTGAGGGTTCCCCCCTTCTTGGTGACGTCGTGAGTCATCAGGGCCTCGGCCAGCTTCTGTCTTCCCTTGTTGAACAGTTTCTTGTCCTTTATCTCTACTCCCTTGGCTCCATTATCGTCGACGACTATGTACTTGAGGCCCTTGCTGCCCATGACCGCACCCAGTCCGCCTCTTCCGGCGTACCTGCTGGCCCTGCCATCTATGTCGTTGAAGCAGATCCCTGCGGCTGAAAGCTTCTGCTCTCCGGCTACCCCGATGGACGCGATGCCCACGTGCTTACCGTGCTTCTTGAAAAGCTCCCCATACGCCTTCGAGAGAACTTCCCCTATACCGGTCTTCGCTTCGTTGAGCTTGACGCCTTTTTTATCGATCTCTAGTTGCCAGTACTTACCCTTCTCCTTAGGCACTCCCTCGACCACGATGGCGCTGTAGCCCAGCATCGCAAGCTGCTCGGCGAAGGGCGTGCCCGCGTTAGCCTCCTTGATGCCCCCGGTGAGAGGCGACTTTGCCCCAACGGATATCCTGCCGGAGTTAGGCGCCTTCGTCCCTGTCACCATGCCAGGTGCGAAGACGAGCTTGTTGTTAGGTCCAAGGGGGTGGCAGTTGGGGTCGACCTCGTCGCATACGTAGCTGTCGGTGAGCCACCGACCGCCCCTGTTCATGTACTTATCTGGTAGGTTCTCGACTTTGGCTGTGAGTTTCTCCATATCTACTTTAATTACTTTGCCCATTTTTTCCACTTTTAGCCTTCATAGAATCTTGAAGTGGACGGGTTAATAAAATCATGATATGAACCGCCGTTCAATTCGATGGGTCTAGCAATGGTAAACGATTTAGAGTACTACTCTTACTCTGTTTGTCTGCCATGATTGAAGACGTCCTCAAGGAGCTCGACGACGGCTACGCCGTAGAGAAGCTCAAAGAGATGATAAGGATACCCTCGGTGGTGGGGGACGAGGAAGAGCTCGCCCACTACCTCCGGGACGAGCTGGACTCGCTGGGGCTGGAGACGGAGCTGCACACGGTGCAGCCCGGGAGGCCGAACACATACGCGAGGCTGGAGGGGCCGAGGCCGGGGAAGAGGATGAACTTCAACGGGCATCTGGACACGGTTCCGGTGGTGGACGGCTGGGACACGGACCCGTTTGAGCCAGTGGTGGACGGGAACAGGATCATCGGGTTGGGCTCCAACGACATGAAGGGAGGCATAGCGTGCATACTCAACACGATTCGCGCCTTCGTCGAGTCCGGGCACGAGCTCCCGGGGGAACTCAGCTTCAGCGGCGTTATCGATGAGGAGGCGTACGGCGAGGGCGCCAAGGCCATGCTGAAGACCAACTATGGTAAGGTGGACGCCATCGTGCTCGCAGAGCCCTACGTTGCCGACGAGCAGAGGCCCACCGCCCTTGGCATCACAGGGAAGATGCTCTACGACATCCACGTCAGAGGCAGGGCGGCCCACGGGTTCCATCCAGAGCTCGGGGTGAACGCCGTCGAGCAGGCGGGTATTATACTCGCCAACCTAGGCAAGCTCAGGATACCGGAGCACCCGAGGTTCAGGAGCAACTACTCGACGCTGAAGATAGAGGGCGGCTACGAGAGGTACAGCGTCGTGGTGCCGGCGTACTGCCGGTTCGAGGTCAGCAGGCTCACCGTGCCCGGCGAGACGAAGGAGTCGGTGATCAGGGACATGGAGGAGCTGGTGGAGTCCCTGGGGCTGGAGGCCGAGGTGGACGTAAAGATCAAGCCTCCCTACTACGCCTCCTACGAGATCGACAGGGACGAGCCGCTGGTCAGGGTCTTCGAGGAAGCCTACGAGACGGTGATGAGCGTGAAGCCCTGCTTCGAGTACAGCAGCAGCATAACCGACGCCAATACCTTCACGGGCGAAGGAGGGATACCATGCATACACCTCGGCCCGTTCCCTGGCGGCCCGCACCAGAAGAACGAGTACACCCTGCTGGACTCGCTGCCCCCCGTGAGCAGGGTCTACGCGTTGATGGCTGACAGGTTCCTCGGGGGCTAGCGTCAACAATCATATTATAGCCCTCTTTCAAAAGTTCTCTTCTCTATGGTGGACGAAGTCCTCAGACGCCTGGACGACGGCTGCACGGTGAGGCTGTCCGAGGAGATGATAGCCATCCCGTCGGTGACGGGGGACGAGGAGGCGCTGGCCCTCTACATCGAGGAGAAGCTGGAGAGCTACGGGATGGAGACGGAGCTCCAGTACGTCGCCGACGGGAGACCCAACGTCTACGCCGTCATGAAGGGCGGCGGGCCGGGGAGGAGCCTCAACTACAACGCCCACACGGACACGGTGCCGCCGGGGGACGGCTGGGACACCGACCCATTCAAGGCGGTCATCAGGGACGGTAAGCTCTACGGGCGCGGAGCCTGCGACATGAAGACCGGCATCGCCTGCGCCCTCAACATGTTCCAGGCGATAGCCGACGCCGGAGCCGAGTTCAGCGGCGAGCTGAGCTTCAGCGGCGTCGTGGACCAGGAGGCCACGGACTTCGGCGCCTAGGCCATGATGGAGCAGCCTAGGTGGAGGCGTCTGGACGGCGTGGTGCTCACCTACAGCTACTGCGGCGACGAGACCAAGCCCATCCCCTTGGGGCTCACAGGCAAGATACTCTATGAGGTCAAGGTGAAGGGGAGGGCGGCCCACGGGTTCAGGCCCCACCTCGGCGTAAACGCCGTCGAGGACGCCGCCAGGATCATCGCCAGCCTGGACAGACTCCAGCTCAAGGAGCACCCGGACTTCGGCACCGGTAAGGTCTGCACGCTAAAGACCGAGGGAGGCTACACTAGGTACAGCGTGGTTGTGCCCGAGTCGGCCCGGTTCGAGGTGAACAGGCTGCTGGTGCCGGGAGAAAGCGTGCAGTACGCGCTGGACGACATGGAGAGACTCGTAGAGGAGCTGGACCTAGAGTCCACGGTGGAGGTAGGCGTCAAGCCACCGATGTATGAGCCCTACACCGCGTCGATGGACCAGCCCCTCATGAGGACCCTGGACAGCGTCTACAGGGCGGTGATGGGCAGGCCGCCTCTCTACGAGCACGCCTACGGCATCACCAACGCCAACATATTCCAGGGAGAGCAGGGCATCGAGTGCGTCCACCTCGGCCCACAGCGGGGCAACGCCCACGGCCCCAACGAGCACGTCAAGCTGGAGTGGATGCCACCGGTAAGCGAGATGTACGCCAGGATCGCCCTCCGCTACCTCAGGGCTTAAAAGTAGCCGAGAAGAATTTAGCCAGTGAAACGGGATGAGTGAACAGGCATCCTTCAAGGACTTCAAGAAGCTGGACATACGCATAGGCACCGTCAAGGAGTGCGTCCAGGTGAAGAGCTCGGACAAGCTCTACACCCTCCACGTCGACATGGGCGACGAGGTGAGGCAGATAGTCACGGGCCTCGTCGACTACTACACCGCGGAGGAGCTCACAGGTAAACGCATAGCGGTGGTCATGAACCTGAAGCCGGCCAAGATATTCGGCCAGATGAGCTACGGCATGCTCCTCGCCGCCGAGACCAGGGAAGGCGACCTCGCGCTCATCACCACGGACAAGCCCATCGCCGACGGCGCACGGATCACCTGACTGTTTTTATAGCTCCAAGCGGGAGCATGTCAAGGTTCCATAACCGACAGGGTTCTAGCCATCATAGCGACGGAGGCAAGGCCAAGACGGTCACCGGCCTCATGTACAATGGGAGCGCCTTGAAGCGGGGCCCGCTCGACGACGTGAAGGTGGTCTACTTCGGCCCCAGCGAGCGGCTCATGGTCGAGGACGCCGACGTCGCCAGTACCGCCACAGAGATGGCCTGCCTAGGCGAAGCCTACGCCTGCAAGGCCACCAGCGACCGTGACAAGATCAGCAAGAAAATAGACGACATAGGCGTCAGGGTCGAGTACGTGGGCTCCATAACCAGCGACTATGTTAAGCAGGGTTTGTCCCCATGGCCTGATAAAGAGGAGAAGGAAGAGGGTTACCCCCGTTGGCCGCTTCACCTCAAGGCTAGAAGGCCTAGTCACGTGTCTTCTCTACTGCTACGGCGCAGACCTTGTACTCGGGTATCTTGGCGTAGGGGTCCAGCGCCGCGTTCGTCAGCCTGTTGGCGGCGGCCTCCGCGAAGTGGAACGGGATAAACACGGAGCCGGGCGCAGACTTCTCGGTGACCTGGGCCCTTGCCTCGAGGAGTCCCCGCCTAGACCTGACACGGATAGTGTCGCCGTCCTCGACGCCGAGCCTCGCCGCGTCCCCCGGGTTCACCTCGACGAAGCACTCGCCCATGAGGGCGTCCAGCACCTCCGAGCGCCTAGTCATGGTTCCCGTGTGGAAATGCTCAAGAACCCGGCCGGTGGTCAACATGAAGGGGTACTCATCGTCAGGCTCCTCGGCCGGGGACCTGTACTCCACGGCGTGGA
>CAZBUI010000082.1:0-9248 GCA_964495055.1 uncultured Candidatus Bathyarchaeia archaeon
AGTTTCTTAGCAATAGCCGCGCCAATTAACCCATGGTAAGGGTTATGAGTTATGACGACATCCGACTTGATTTGGTTGATGTAGCTAAGAGTAGGTAGGGGCAATATTCCTCTAACGGCTTTTAGTGGGATTAAACTACAGCTATACCCTAGATGTCTTAGTATGTCTAATAACAAGATGTTGTCGCGCCACTCAAGAAACTGAATACGGGGTTTTACGTTATCTTCTAGTTTACCCAGTTTTATCTGAGCCACATACTATTAGTTTCAAGTGTAACATAATAATAGAAGGATGTATTTCACCACAACACACATGGTAACTATTTAGCAAATCCTGTCTAGATATAAAACCTTGGCAGGTAGTGTAGCCCGGAACAGACCTTTGGTCGTATATAATGCCAAGTCACCGCGTGAGTGTTATATTGATCCAAAGCGCTTCATTCTAGAAGTATCGAGGCTTAGCTTTGAAGAAGGTAGTTGTTCCACACCACTGCTGGTATGGGGACGAGCCCCTGACGCTAACCTTCCCGGACGAGTGGAGGGTGCACCGGTGCAGGATGGAGGCAGAGAAAGGGACGGCGATGACCCACGATGGGATCAAGGCAGCCATCCACAGCCCCCTGGGCCAGAGGCCGCTGAGCAGGCTCGCGGAGGAGGCCGAGGAAGTGGTCATCATCTTCGACGACATGACCAGGCCTACCAAGACGCACCAGTACGTCCCGTACATCCTTGAGACGCTCCACGAGGCTGGGGTGCCGAGGGATAACGTGCGTTTCATCATTGCGCCGGGGACCCACGGCACCTACGGGAGACGGGACTTCGTGAAGAAGCTGGGCGACGACGTGGTGAGCGAGTACCAGGTCTACAACCACAACCCCTACGAGATGCTGGACTACCTGGGAGAGACGAGCCGGGGCTGCCCGGTCTGGGTCAACAGCGAGGTCATGGCGTGCGACCTGAAGATAGGCGTAGGCACCGTGCTGTTCCACAGGTTGACGGGGATGAGTGGAGGCGGCAAGATCATAAGCCCGGGGGTAGTGGGCGTCGAGACCATCAGGTACAACCACGGAAACGTTGGAGGCTTCGGCCCGGGGCTGACGCCCCACGAGACCACGGGGTACCTCCGCAACGACGACAACGTCATGAGGCTGGACGCCGAGGAGGCCGCCAAGATGGCTGGGCTCGACTTCAAGATAGACACTGTGCTCAACCTGGGAAGGGACCCCCTGGAGATCTACGCAGGCGACTTCGTGGAGACCCAGAGGCGGGCGGCGGCGGGGGCGGCGAGGTGGCACGCCACGGAGAACCCCGAGGCCGACATCGTGGTGGTGGGCAGTTACATGAGGGAGAACGAGCCCTACCTGGGGATGTGGCCCGCCGCCAACAGCGTCAAACAAGGCGGAACCATAGTGCTCGTGAACGACTGCCCAGACGGCGACATAAACCACTGGCTCTTCAACCGGCACGGCAAAAACGTGGGCGCCAGCCTCTGGAACCCGAGCCCCCGGAGCATCCCCAACGACGCCAGGCTCATCGTCTACGGCGACTACCCCCTCAAGAGCTTCCTCATGCGCTACGAGCAGGACAGGGTGCAGTGGATCAGGAGTTGGGACGAGGTGATCGAGGTTCTCATGAGTCACCACGGCGAGGGCAGCAGGGTGGCGGTTATCCCGGATGGCACCAGCTGCATACCGGCGAGCCAAGTGAAGGGCTAGCCCTTCCTCTCGGCTTTGCCGCGTCGTGTAGCGTGATAGCCGAAGCGGCCGCCCATATGATCAACAGGAAGAGACGGAAAGCCGCCGTCGATCCCCCCGTCTGCTCTAGGGGTAGGAAGGGCATGAAACCCGCCACTGTGTTACCCGACGCGTGGAAGAGCATCGGCAACAGCACGCTTCCCCCGGTACCCCTGTATATCCAAGTGTAGATAATGGACGTGCCCAGAATCTGGGCCATGAATCCCAGCAACGGCAGCTCAGAGTGGGGCGAGCCCTCCACCCAGAAGAGCGGCAGATGCCACGCCCACCAGACAACGCCAAGAAATAGGCTCGACAGGGTGGAGCCATGCCTCTTGAGCAGCCTCGGCAGCGCGTAGCCCCTCCACCCCGTCTCCTCTCCCAAGGGTCCACCCAACAGGAGGACCAGCAGAAAGACAGGCAGTATGCCGGGCCAAATGCCGTCCACGATGCCAATGGCTGGGCCGCCACACAGCCACGCCTCCATTAGAATGGACGCCGCCCCCGCCGCGGCCGGGCCGAAGAGGGCCACAGCATACCAGATAATGTTGACTCTCCACCGGAAGAGCCCCGTCAGGAGATTCCTTGCCCCCGGAGCACCCTCATCCCTGTACGTAAGCGTCACGGCGGCGAGGCTTGGTCCAAAGCTGGCTAAGAAGGAGAGGCTTCTGGGCAGCGCCACAGACAGCAACCCGGTATGTGAAGCAACGAGGGGCACAGCGACGATCCAAGAGAATAGAAAGCTTCTATGGAAAAAGCCTTACTGACCAGAGGGTCAGGGCAGTCCCAAGTCAGATCCTCAAACCGATTGATGCTCTGTACTTCATACCTTTAAATTTTCTCCCGGTCGCCTCAACATTCTGACCCCTCACGTGCTGTGCCTTGAGTGGTTTGTGGACGGCATGCTTCTATTGGGTCTCATGGGACCAGTCAGGTAGCCTCTTAGTTTTTGGCCCATTCTTAAGATCGGTCTCATTGTGGACCAGCTTTTCTATGGGCCTTCACCACCCATGAAACCCCCCACTTTCAGCAAGAAAACTTTTTCCATACCTTCTTAGGAGTATGTAGTCCCGCAACTCTCCGCATACATCCTTGTCCTCGTCCAAGCCTATTCCTGTTGACTCAGGGCGTCCCCAGAAATAAACCCGTCCATCCACGTAACCTGTTTTATTTAGAGGGACGCCGCATATTCTCTTAACATGGTAAAGAAGGCTATACAGCTGGACGCCCGAGACAACGTCGCCACGGTCACCGACGACGTCGCCAGAGGCGAGGCGGTGGAGGTTATCAGCCCCGATGGGGAGGTCATACTCGAGGCCAGACCAGTCGAGGCCATAGTCTTCGGTCACAAGCTCTCCCTGAAGAAGCTGAGCAGGGGAGAGCAGATCATCAAGTACGGGGAGGTCATTGGATTGGCCTCCACGGGGATCGATGCGGGCGAGTGGGTGCACACCCACAACGTGGAGTCGGGGCGACTCCCCACAAGCAGGATGGAGGCGGGGCAGTGACAGAGTTCTATGGCTATATGCGCCCCGACGGCAAGGTGGGGATAAGGAACCACCTGCTAGTCATTGCGCCCATCGACTGCAGCTACGAGCCGGCGAAGCAGGTGGCGGCCAGGGTGGAGGGCGCCGTCGCCATCACCCAGTACCACGGCTGCAGGGCAGACGAGATGCTTGTGAACACCCTCGTGGGCACCGGGAGGAACCCCAACGTGGCGGGGGTGCTGCTCTTCGGACTGGGTTGCGAGGAGCTTACCAACGAGATGCTCATGGAGGGCCTGAAGGACACGGGTAAGCCCGTCGAGAGCATCGTCATACAGGAGGATGGCGGCACCATAAGGTCCATGGAGAAGGGCGTCAGGGCCCTACAGAGGATGGCCCAGTACGTGGGCGAGATCAAGAAGGAGCCCTTCCCCGTCAGCGAGCTGACGCTGGCCGTGGAGTGTGGTGGAAGCGACGCCACCAGTGGCTTGGCCGCGAACCCGGCGGTGGGGGTGGCCGCGGACAGGCTCATCGAGGAGGGCGGCACGGTGATCTTCAGCGAGCCCCAGGAGATGATAGGCACCCAGCACATACTAGCCAGGCGCGCCGTCACCGAGAGCGTCGGCCGGGACATCTACGAGATGATCGAGAGACAGGAGAGAAGGCTCAGCGCCATGGGCGTTGACAGCCGGTACATGAGCAAGGGCAACATCGACGGCGGCCTCACCACCATCGAGGAGAAGAGCCTAGGCGCCATCAGGAAAGGCGGCATCAAGCCCATCCAAGGCGTCCTCTGGAACACCTGGGACAGGTTCGACCGCCCAGGCGAGCCGGGCCTCTACCTGCAGGACGGCACGGGCTGGGATGTGCCCAGCGTCACCCACATGGTGGCCACTGGCGCCCAGGTGGTCTGCTTCACCAGCGGCCGGGGTAGCACCACGGGTCACGCCGTGGCCCCCGTCATCAAAGTAACGGGAAACCCCAAGACCTACGCCAACCTGGGAGACAACATGGACATCAACGCGGGAACCATACTGGACGGCAGCGAGAGCCTGAACAGCGTGGGGCATCGCATCTTCGACGAGATAGTGGCGGTGGCCAACGGCAGGAAGACCAAGGCCGAGGCCCTCGGGTTCAAGGACTACGTGGTCTTCGGCAGGGAAAGGGCGTCGGAGAGGCTGCTCGGCCACTGCTAAACCGTTATTTACTATTTAACACCCATCTTCTAACGACATGGAGTACTTCGATCAAGCCTACGAGGAGATTATAAGGAATATCTCCGCCGCCATCAAGGGCCTCGACAGGGGGGAGGTGGAGACCCTGATTGAGAGCCTCATGGACACGAGGGCGCGGGGCAACAAGGTTCTTGTGGTGGGTGCCGGAAGGAGCGGCCTGGTGGGCAAGGCTTTCGCGATGCGCCTCATGCACCTAGGCTTCCAAGTCTACGTGCTGGGGGAGACCATCAATCCCTACGTGGGCGAGGGGGACCTAGTCATAGTAATATCCGGGAGCGGCAAGACCACTGTGCCGTTGGCCGCCGCCCAGATGGCCAAGAGCCTTAAGGCTAAGGTGGTGGCCATCACCAGCCAGGAGGAGTCGCCGCTGTCCAAGACGGCCGATCTCGTCGTGGACGTGCCCGGCAGGGAGGAGATAGCGGCGGAGAACGAGTACCATATAAGGCAGCTGAAGGGGCAGCATGAGAGCCTGGCTCCCATGGGCACCATGTTCGAGGACACGGCCATGATCTTCCTGGACTCGCTGATAGTCGAGCTCATGAGCAGGCTGGGCTTAAACGAGGACGCCATGAGGGAGAGGCACGCGACGATAGAGTAGGCCCTGCTACATCTCCTCAAGGACCACGTCGTCGTACTCTCTCTCCAAGAGGTACTTGTGACGCAGCTCCTCCTTGGCGAAGTCGTTGAACATCTTCCCTAGCTCGGTGTCCTTGAACCTGCGGGCGATCTGGACGTAGAAGTCGTGGGTGGCCTTCTCCCGCTGCGCCGCATAGATCAGTATCTGTGGATAGTCGGCCTTGGGGTCCAGGGGGACCTTGACTAGCCTATCGGTGATCTTGAGGTCGGGTATGTGCTCCTTGAGGGTCCTCATCTTGACGTTCTTGGGGTCTTTAAGTCCCTCTAGGAAGTACTCTCGGTGCCGCTTCTCGTCGGCGGCCAGCTCGGTGAGCATCTTCTTGGCGCCGGGGTAGGCCGCCTTCTCCGCGGTCTCTGTGTAGAGGGTATAGCTCTCCAGCTCCATCTCGGCGCCCACCTCGAGCGCCTTCTCTATGGTCCAGTTCTCTATCTTCATCTCTATCCTGTTTTCCCAGCTTACGGGTCAATATAAGGCTAAGGATAATGTGTATAAGCAGCCGGAGTTGCATCCATTGATATGAAGCCCACGGGCAGCGTCAACGTGGAGATCATAGCCACAGGCGACGAGCTTCTCTACGGCAGGATTCTGGACACCAACAGTCACTGGCTGGCCCAGCGCGTCGCCGAGATGGGCGCCAAGCTCAGGCGAGTCACCGTCATAGGGGACGAGCCGGAGACCATAGCGGCTGTGCTGCACGACGCCTTGAATAGGGACGCCCACTTCATCATCTTCAGCGGCGGCCTGGGCCCAAGCGAGGACGACCTCACCGTGGACAGCATCGGGAAGGCGCTGGGCCGCAGGACAGTAATAGACGAGGAGGGCGCAGAGAGGATCAGGTCGGTGTACCGCCAGCGGGGCATCACCGACGAGGCTCCTCTCCGCCGTGGCGAGCGCATGGCCAGGGTGCTGGAGGGCAGCACGCCCATGCACAATCCTGTCGGGTTCGCTGTGGGGATGTGTGTCGAGGAGGCGGGCAAGAAGATATGCACGCTCCCCGGTGTCCCCTCCGAGATGAAGGCCGTGTTCGACGCCCACGTCGCCCCCATGATCGAGGGAACCGCCACCAGCGTCTTCCTCGCCCGCGCCTACAACGTCACCATGGTGTGGAGGAACTTCTTCCCCGTCTACCGGGGGATGCAGAGGGACTACCCTGACATGTACATCAAGAACGCCGCGACGCCCCCCGTGGAGGGAGAAGACAGGAACAAGGTCCACACCATAAAGGTGGACGTCGTACTGGAGGCCCCCACGCTGGAGGAGGCAGAGGCCAAAATGGATGCGTTCCTCGAAGACTACATGCGCAGGATCGAGGCGGCGGGGGGAGGAAGAATGGCCCCCGTCGAGACGCAGCAACCTTAGCGGGCGCCTGCTGCATCCACTCGCTGAATCCTTATCAGCGCTCATCGTCGAGGACGTGGTTAAGCAGAGGGAACGTGGGCGCTAGTCTCTAACCACCAGGGTCCCCAGTTCGAGGAAGCCTTTCTCACGTTTAAAGTAGGCTTTGAGGGCCCCCGGCAGCTCTGTGACCGGGAGGCTCACCTGCTTCCAAGTGTCCCGGTTCCTGATGGTCAGCACGTCGCCGGTCACGGTGTCGTAGTCCACGGCCACCGCCAGGGGGACGCCGATCTCGTCCACCCGTGCGTACCTTCTGCCTATGCTGCCTGCCTCGTCGTAGACCACCCAGAACCCCTCGTCCAAGAGCAGGTCATATACTTCCCGTGCCTTCTCGGGTAGCCCGTCCTTGGTGACCAGGGGGAACACGGCTACCTGGTAGGGCGCCAGCTCCCTCGGCAGGTGGAAGACGTTGCGCTTCTCCCTCCGCTCATAGGTCGCCTCCAGCACCGATAGGAACAGCCTGTCCAGGCCGTAGCTAGGCTCCACGACGTGGGGTATGAACCTGGTGCCGTCGTCTCTGAGCACCGTCATGTCTTCGCCTGAGGCCTCCATGTGGCGCCTGAGGTCGTAGTCCGTCCGGTACGCGCAGCCCGAGACCTCGATCCAGCCCCACGTCTCGAAGAACAACTCGTGGTCATAGGTTTGGATGCTGTAGTGGGCGCGTTCCTCTGGGAGGTGGGCCCTGAACCGCTGTTTCTCCGGGGGCATCCCGAGGGCCGTGATGAACCGCTGGCTGACCCCCATGAAGTAGCCCTGCCACTCGGTGAGTATGAGGTCGTCCTCCACGGCCTCCCCTACGGTGGTCTCCAGGGGCTCCTTGATGCCCTCCGCCTCCATCTCCTCCGTGTGGAGCTTGATGGAGGTGTCCCTCACCTCGTGGAACCAAGGGCACCTAGGCTCTCTGGGGTCGAAGAAAAGCTCCAGCTCCATTATGGTGAACTCCCTGAGCCGGACCATGCCCCGCCGGGGACTGATCTCGTTCCTCATAACCTTGCTGCACTGGGCGAGGGCGAAGGGCAGCTTCTCCCTGGCGTGCTGGAACCCCCACTTGTAGTTGACGAACATGGCCTGGGCGGTCTCGGGGCGGGCGTACCCCACCTCGCCTCCCGTGGCCCC
Source organism: uncultured Candidatus Bathyarchaeia archaeon (assembly GCA_964495055.1). Taxonomy (GTDB): domain Archaea; phylum Thermoproteota; class Bathyarchaeia; order TCS64; family TCS64; genus RBG-16-57-9. The sequence continues at coordinate 7,600 of CAZBUI010000082.1, forward strand.
TATCTCGGTCTTGAACATGGTGAGGAACAGCGTTGGCTCCTTGAGCTCGCCGCCGCAGACGGGACACCTCACCTTGTGCTCCAGCAGGAGTCGCTTTACGGCGTCGCCCCCCATGGCTTCCACGTTCTCCATGTCCGTCTTCTCCTCGACTAGGTGGTCGGCCCTGAAGCTCCTGCCGCACTGGCTGCACTCGGTGGAGTACTCCTTGAAGTTCTCCAGGTGCCCCGAGGCCTCGAAGACCTGCGCGGGGTTGACTATGGGGTCGTCCAGTTCCAAGAACCCCTGCCTTCGCACGAAGTGCTCCTTCCAGAGGGCCTCGATGCTCCTCTTCAGCTTGGTGCCCAGGTCACCGTAGGTGACGTAGCCGCTCATACCGCCGTATATCTCGAAGCTCGGCCAGAAGAAGCCCCGCCGTTTCGCGATCTCAGAGATGGCGTCGTATCTTGTCTGTGGAGGCAACGTTATCAGAGCGAGAAAAGGGTGGGACGGCTATAAAAGTGTGGGGCTACTCGACGACGGGCCTGAACTTGTATCCGTACTGTATGATGCCCTCGTCGCCGTCTTCCTTGACTCGGCGGAAAACGGCCTCGACCCTCATCCCGACATGGATCCCCCCGGGGTCCACGTCCACCACCTGGCTCAGCAGCCTGACGCCGTCGTCCAGCTCCAGAAGCGCCACCACGTAGGGCCTGTACTTCTTGAAGCCCGTGGGCGGGTTCCTTATCACCGTCCAGGTGACTACCTCGCCGGTCTCAGCCAGCTTGTAGTCCTTGAACTCGGTGGAGCCGCATACGGTGCAGACGGGGCGCGCGGGGAAGAACCTGGCGCCGCAACCCATGCACTCCTTACCCAAGAGCCTGTACCTGGGCACCTCCTCCCTCCAGTAGCGTGGAACACTCATGGCCCCAGCCTCCTCAGTATGGCGACCGCGCATGTGGAGCCCGTGCCTCCCATGTTCTGGGCCAGCCCCACCTCTGCGCCTTCCACTTGATGTTCACCAGCCGAGCCCCTGAGCTGCAGGGCTACCTCGGCGACTTGGTAGACCCCGGTGGCGCCAAGAGGGTTGCCCCGGGCCTTGAGGCCGCCGAAAGTGTTCGTCGGAATTCTGCCGTCACGGGCTGCGCCTCCCTCGGCCACCAGCTTCGCGGCCTTCCCCGCCTCGACGAGCCCCAGGCTCTCCAAGCTGAGGAGGCCGTTGATGGTATAGTCGTCGTGAACCTCGGCTAGGTCTATGTCGGCGGGCTTCACGTCGGCCCTCCTGTAAGCCTTCTCCGCCGCCTTCTTCACGGCGCCCAAGGTGAGCGGGTCTTCCCTCATGGCGAGGCTGCAGTAGTCCGTTGCCACCGCGGTGGCGGCCACCTCGACGCCGCCGGCGTCAGCCGGCACAAGCACGACGGCGGCTGCCCCGTCGCCTACGCCCGCGCACTCCATCATGTGGAGGGGGTCGGCCTCCATGGGGCTGTCCATGGCGCGCTCGATGCTCATCCTGAAAGGGTACTGGGCGTGCCTGCAGCCCACGGCGTTTTCGTGGCTCTGCACCGCCATCATGCCCACCTCGGCTGGCTCCGCGTAGAGGCCCATGTATAGCCTGTGGAGCATGGCGCTGAGCCCGGCCTTGGTGACGCCTGTGTACGCCGAGTACTCCTGCT
>CAZBUI010000083.1:0-9111 GCA_964495055.1 uncultured Candidatus Bathyarchaeia archaeon
CTCGCCAACGGCCGCAGCTACATCACCAGCCAGAACCACGGCTACGGCATCGACCCGGACAGCCTCGGCGTCACCGGGTTCGAGCCGTACTTCGTCCACCTCAATGACGGCACCCTAGAAGGCATCAGACACAAGTCGAAGCCGTTCTTCGCGGTGCAGTTCCACCCCGAGGGCTCCCCGGGGCCGCTGGACGCGAGCCACCTCTTCGACGAGTTCATGAGGGAGGTGGCGTAGTGCCGCCGAACAAGGACATAAAAAAGGTCCTTCTGCTGGGCAGCGGCGCCATAAAGATCGGTGAGGCGGGCGAGTTCGACTACTCGGGCGCCCAGGCTATCAAGGCGCTGAAAGAGGAAGGCATTAAGACCGTGCTGGTCAACCCCAACATCGCCACCATACAGACCGACGAAAAGTTCGTGGACAAGGTCCACTTCCTACCCGTCACCGCCGAATACGTGGAGATAGTAATAAGGGAGGAGCACCCAGACGCCGCCCTCCTCGGGTTCGGCGGCCAGACCGCCCTCAACTGCGGCGTGGAGCTAGCCGAGAAAGGCGTCCTCGAACGACACGGCGTAGAGATCCTGGGCACAGGCATCGAGGCCATAGAGCTAGCAGACAACAGAGAGGCTTTCAGGAGCCTCATGATCAGACACGGCGTCCCCGTCCCCAAGAGCGGAAAAGCGAGCTCCATAGAGGAGGCCCTCAGCGTCGCCGAAGACATTGGTTACCCCGTGATGGTGAGAGTCGCCTACACCCTCGGCGGACAAGGCTCAGGAGTTGCCCAGAACGCGAAAGAGCTAACAGATATTACCCGCCTCGGGATCGTCCACAGCCGCATCGGCCAGGTCTTGGTGGAGGAGTACCTCGGCCACTGGAAGGAGGTGGAGTACGAGGTCCTCAGAGACAGGCTCGACAACTGCTCCATCGTCTGCAACATGGAAAACCTGGACCCTATGGGCATCCACACAGGAGACAGCATAGTGGTCGCCCCCTCCCAGACCCTCAACAACGACGAGTACCAGAGACTCCGCACAGCATGCTTCAAGGTGGTGAGGGCGCTGGGCATAGTGGGCGAGTGCAACGTCCAGTTCGCGCTGGACCCCGAGGGCGACGAGTACAGGGTCATAGAGGTGAACTCCCGGCTCTCACGGAGCTCCGCCCTGGCCTCCAAGGCCACGGGGTACCCCATCGCCTACGTCGCCGCCAAGCTGTCCCTGGGCTACAACCTGCCGGAGCTCGTGAACAAGGTGACGGGCGTCACCACCGCGTTCTTCGAGCCCTCCCTGGACTACGTCGTGGTCAAGATGCCGCGCTGGGACTTCCCCAAGTTCAGGCGGGTGGACCGGGAGATCGGCACCCAGATGAAGTCCGTGGGGGAGGCTATGGCAATAGGCCGCAGCTTCAATGAGGCCCTGCAGAAGGCGGTGCGCATGGCCCAGCCGGGCTCAGAGCTCACGGAGGCGGAGAACGGCTTCACTGACCCATCCACGCTGAGGGAGGCGTTGGAGACACCCACCGACCGCCGGCTGTTCGAGGTGGCGCAGGCCTACCGGCTGGGGCTGGGGACCAACGAGATACACGGCGTCACCGGCATCGACCCATGGTTCTTGGAGCACATACACGACTTGGTGAGGTTCAGGGACGGAATGGGCGGCGAGCTCACCCGCGACAAGCTCCACGCCGCCAAGAAAAACGGCTTCAGCGACGCCGTCATCGCCGAAGCCTACGGCATCGACGAGCCCACGGTGAGGGGGCTCCGCCGCCGGTGGGGAATCGCTCCGGCGGTCAAGCAGATCGACACCATGGCCGCTGAGTGGCCCTCAAGCACCAACTATCTCTACATGACGTACAGCGGCGACGGGGACGACATCACGTTCAACAAAAAGGAAAAAGCCGTGGTCTTGGGCTCCGGAAGCTACCGCATAGGGTCGAGCGTCGAGTTCGACTGGTGCTGCGTCAACATGGCCTGGAGCCTCAAAGACAACGGCGTCGAAGAGGTCATCATGGTGAACTACAACCCCGAGACCGTGTCCACCGACTACGACGTCCTCGACAAGCTGTACCTCGAAGAGCTGACCCTTGAACGGGTGCTCGACATCGTGGAGAAGGAGAACCCTCGGGGCGTCGTGGTAAGCGTCGGCGGCCAGACCCCTAACAACCTGGCCCTAGACCTGCACCAGAACGGCGTAAAGATCCTCGGGACATCCGCCGAAGACATCGACAGAGCCGAGAACAGGGCCAGGTTCAGCGCCCTCTTGGACGAGCTGGGGGTGAAGCAGCCCCTCTGGGCCATGCTGGAGTCCATGGAGCAGGCCCAGACCTTCGCCTCGCAGATAGGCTACCCCGTCCTGATAAGGCCCAGCTACGTCCTCTCGGGCTCCGCCATGAGTGTTGCCCACGGCGGGGACCAGCTGACAGCGTACCTACGACACGCCGCGGAGGTATCACCCGACAGCCCCGTCATCATATCCAGGTTCGTGAGGGGGGCCAAGGAGGTCGAGGTGGACGGCGTCTGCGACGGCGAAAACGTGCACCTGGGCCCCGTCATAGAGCACTTAGAGAACGCCGGCGTCCACAGCGGCGACGCCACTATGGTCATCCCAACCCTCACGCTGCCCCAGCCCCTGAAGGACAAGGTGAAAGAGACCTCTCGGAAGATCGCCCGGGCCCTGGGCATCAAGGGCCCCTTCAACATACAGTTCCTCGCCAAGGACGGCGAGGTCTATGTCATAGAGTGCAACCTCCGCGCCAGCAGGAGCATGCCCTTCGTCTCCAAGGCCACAGGCGTCAACCTCATGGAGCTGGCCGCCACAGCCGCCCTAGGTGGCAGAATAGCGGAGGGAGACGCCGAGCCCCTGAGACACGGAGTCAAGTCCCCCATGTTCAGCTTCATGCGCCTCGACAAGGCCGAGCCCCTCACCGGCGTCGAGATGGCCTCCACCGGTGAGGTGGCGTGCTTCGGGAGAAGCTTCCGCGAAGCCTTCCTCGACTCCCTGGCGGCCAGCGGCGTGAGGCTGCCGGACCCCGGGGACACCATACTCGTAACCGTTGGCGGCAGCAAGGCCCAGGCCGTGGAGATAGCGCGGAAAGCCTACGCCAAGGGGTTCAGGGTCGCCGCCACGCGGAACACCGCGAAGGCCATCAACACCGGCGGCGTCCCGTGCAGAGCCGTCAGCAAGGTCAGCGAAGGCGGCACACCCAACATACTGGACATGCTGGAGAACCACGAGATACAGCTCGTCATCAACACGCCGAACCAGGACCGCCTCGACTCAAGGACCGTTAGCGACGGCTACATGATAAGGAGGAAGGCCGTCGAGTACGGGATACCCCTCATGACGAACTTGGAGCTGGCAGGCATGCTCGTAGACATGCTCTAGCCAGGCATGGAAAGCGGGTATGAAAACAGAGGCCCTAATTGATAACGACGGTGTCGAGCTGGAAGTACCGGTTCGCCAGGAACCTTATCTTCTTGATGTTGCTCCCGTTCTTCCCTATGGCGATGCCCTTGTCCTTGGGCTCCACGTTTACCATGGCGATCTTCTTGCCCTCCATCCTGTCCACGAGGCGTATGTCCCTCACCTTCGCCGGCTTCAACGCGTTCCTTATGAAGCCCTCGGCGTCGGGCAGGTACTCGTAAATCTCCACACGCTTGTTGGTCATGCTGCGGAAACGCTTTATCTTCTCGCCGCCCTTGCCGACGGCCAGCCCCACCTCCCCCTTCTTGACCGTGAATATGATGGTGTCCTCGTCCTCGTCGACGATGCAGTCGACGATGGTGGCCCCGGTCATGTTCTGCAACAGCTGTATGTACCGCATCTCGGTCTCTGTTATCTTTATGTTGTTGAGCATACGCTAATCTTCCTTCGTGATCTTCAGTATGTTTGAGTCGCCTGGGTCGCTGATGACCATGGCCGAGACGGGGTAGGGTTTCCCGCATAGGATCCCTAGATCCACGCTGTCTTTGGCGTGGGTAAGAACGGGTATCTCGCTGAGCCTGCCGTATGTCTCTATGGCCTCGGCTTTGCCTGCTGGACAGTTGGAACTGAGGATGGCCATCCTAGCCCTGCCGCGCCTCATCTCCCTTACCGCCGTCTTCGATCCCAGCTGGACCTTGCCGGTGGAGAGAGCGAGTCTCAGCTCGTGGTCTACGCTACTCATCGCTTCTGTCTCCCTGCGTCATGAACAGCTCGACGCTTCCCGTCCCCAAGGGCATCGACTGTCCGACGATTATGTTCTCGATCACGCCTTTAAGGGGATCGGTCTCGCCTTTGATGGCCGCGTCGACCAGGTGCTGGATGGTCAGCTCGAAGGCCGCCCGGGCCAAGACGCTACTCTTCTCGCCGCTGATGCCGTGGCGTCCTATCTGCTGTACCTCGCCGGTCTTGGTCATTATGTCCGAGACGAGCATGACGTGGCGGACATCTACGTCCAGCCCCTGCTCGGTGAGCACCGCGTGGGCTTCCTTGATGAGGGCGTTCCTCGCCGCCTCTATGCCGAGTATCTCGGCTATCTCGTGTACATTGTTGGTGGAGGTCCTCGTGGGGTCGACGCCCTCTATGCGCAGCGCCCCCTCGAGGTTGCTGCCGTCGGTCCTGATGACCCACTCGCCGTCCTCGACGGTGGTGAGCACCCTCTTGATCTCGGGGATGCCCTTGATCTTGGCCTCTGTCACGTTCTCTATGATGGGCTCCGGGTCCCGGGCCTTGTCCTCCTCCAGCCTGATGAGGTAGGTGTTGTCCTCCTCCTTGGTGTAGTTGCAGGGTATGGCCTTCTCGACGTCGCTTGCGTCGACCCCTAGGGTCTCCATCCTCTCGGGGTCGAGGATGATCCTCACGGCCTCCTCGCGGAGGTCCACGTTGACGCTGTCGATGACGTCGTCTATGACCGTGTAGGTAAGCTTCTGGGCGACCTCCCTAGCCTTCTTCTCGCTCCTCGAGTACTTGCTCGTGAGGTAGATGTTCATGACCGGCGTGGATGGGCTCTTGCGGGCGTCCACTATCTCTATGAGCCGGGGCAGGCCCAAGGTGACGTTCAGCTCCGCGACGCCCGCGTAGTGGAAGGTCCTGAGGGTCATCTGCGTGCCTGGCTCGCCTATGCTCTGGGCGGCGACGATGCCCACGGCTTCACCAGGCTCCACGAGGCTGTAGTCGTAGTTACGGAGCACGGCGTCTATGACGTCCTGGACGCCCTGCTTTGTGAGCTTGGCATGTTTGAGCTGGCGTCTCAGCTCTTCCTTCAGGAGCTGGGGTATGTCCTCCTCGATGTCGTCGACCATCTTGTCCACCGTCGAGTCCGCTATGATGTGCCCCTTCTTCATGTTGATGCGGGTCCTGTCCGTCAGTTGGGCGACGTTAACGGCGACTCCGTGGTCGCTCTTCGCCGGGTCTACGCCGTCCTCCCCGTACTGGAACTGGACAATGTCGCCCACGCTGTTCCTGACGGTGCCGTCGTACTCGACCCTGAGATGCTCTAGGGCGTTGATGAGCCTGCGCTGCATGTACCCGCTCTGCTGGGTGCGCACGGCCGTGTCCACCAGACCCTCCCGGCCTCCCATGGCGTGGAAGAAGAACTCCAGCGGGGTCAAGCCGTCCCTGTAGCAGTTATAGACGAAGCCTCGGGCGACTGGCGCGGCGTCGTTCTCTTTGAAGTGGGGGAGGGTCCTGTTCTCGTAGCCTCTCATGATGCGTTTGCCACGGATGCTCTGCTGGCCCACGCTGCCCATCATCTGGCCGATGTTGAGGCTGCTGCCGCGAGCTCCGCTGCGCGTCATCACTATGCCGCTGTTGCTCATGGGCAACGCCTCCTGCACCGTCTCACCCGCCTTGTCACGGGACTTAGCGAGCTCGTTCATGACCTTGATCTCGAAGCTCTCCTGCAGAGTCTGGCCGGGCAGCCGCTCCAGCACGCCTTCGGTGTACTCCTCGGTGAGTTTCTCGACGTTCTTCTCCATCCGCCTCATGACCCGGCTGATGTCCCGCTGGTCTTTTTCGCTGAGAGAGAGCTCGTCGTAGCTGTACGTGAAGCCCTTAAGCGTCAGGAAGCCGTTGATGAGGCGGCTGACGCCGTTTAGGAAGTCGTGGCCCATGTCGGTGCCGTAGTCCTTAATTATCCTGTGGAATATGGTGTCGGGGCGCTCGGCCCCGATGCTATTCCTGTCGATGACCCCCGTCTTCAGCTCGCCGTTCTGGATCATGACGTAGGCGTCGTACTCGCACTCCGCCTCCTTGCACTCTGGGCAGTGCATGCAGATGTTTGCCCTGCTCACGAAGCTGAAGTCGCTGGGCAGGAAGAGGCTGAACACTGTCTTGCCGCTCCACATGGACTTGGGCTCAAGAACCGTGGGCTTGGGTATGTCCCCCTCGTAGCCGGTGTAGGCTATGAGCTTGCCCACCTCGTCGGCCGATAGCATGGTGCCTTCCCGGGTGAGCAGGTAGGCTCCGCTGATGTAGTCCTTGCCGGCGCCTATGATGGGGGCCCCGTACCTGGGGCTCAGTATCTGGTCCTGGACCTGCATCAGCATCCTGGCCTCGGTCTGGGCCTCCTTGCTCTGGGGTATGTGGAGGTTCATCTCGTCGCCGTCGAAGTCCGCGTTGTAGGGGGGGCACACCGTCAGATGCATCCTGAACGTCTTGTAGGGCAGTACCTTTACCCTGTGCGCCATTATGCTCATCCTGTGCAACGACGGCTGCCTGTTGAACAAGGCTATATCCCCGTCCTTGAGGTGCCTCTCGACGATGAAGCCCGGCTCGATGCTCTGGGCTATGAGTGCCCTGTCGGTGACGAACTCCAGCCTTATCCGTTTCTGGTCCGGCCTGATGATGTAGAGGGCTCCCGGGTGTTTATAGGGGCCGTTCATCACGAGCTTCCTCATCTCCTCCAAGTTCCGGTTGGTCACCACGTCCGGCACGGTGAGCTTAGTGGCTATGTGCACCGGAACGCCTACCTGGTTGATGTCCAGGTTGGGGTCTGGGCTGATGACGGTGCGGGCCGAGTAATCGACGCGTTTACCGCTGAGGTTCCCCCTGAATCTGCCCTCCTTGCCTTTGAGGCGCTGAGCGAGGCTCTTGAGGGTCCTGCCGCTGCGGTGGCGGGCCGGCGGTATGCCGCTGACCTCGTTGTTGAAGTATGTGGTTACGTGGTACTGAAGGAGTTCGGAGAGGTCCTCTATGATTAGTGTGGGAGCCCCGGCGTCGATGTTCTCCCGGAGCCTCTGGTTGATCCTGATGATGTCCACGAGCTTGTGGGTTAGGTCGTCCTCAGCCCTGATGCCGGATTCTAGGATGATGCTGGGCCGCACGTCCACCGGTGGCACCGGGAGCACCTGAAGGATCATCCACTCCGGCCGCGCGCTGCTCGGCTCGAAGCCCAGCAACTCCAAGTCGTCGTCTGGTATGCGTTCAAACCACTCCCTGATCATGTTGGCTGTGAGCCTGCGGGTGACCTCGTCCTCCATCTCCTCCTCGAATACCTCCTTCTCTATCTCGATGAAGGTCGTGGGCTTGTTGAACTTTATGACGTTCTGGACCATGCCGCAGTAGGGGCACTCCTTGTACCGCTTGAACTTCTTGGCCTGCTTCAATATCTCCTTGAGAGTCTCGTCGCTGACCTTGCCGAACATCTTAATGTCCTGGTCTCTCTGCTCCGTCAGCTTCTCCCTAGTCTCCAGGTCAAGCAGAACGCTGCCGCAGCTCCTGCACGTGGAGCTGAGAACCCTGTAGATCTGCTTCGCGAACTCCACGTGGACGACCGGTACAGCCAGCTCGATATGGCCGAAGTGGCCGGGGCAGTTGATGGCTATGTTTCCGCAGGTGCGGCACCTCTGCCTCGGCTCCAGCGTGCCTAGACGCTGGTCCATGAGGCCGCCGGCGATGGGGGCCCCGTCCTCGTCGTAGGTGTCGCTGGTCCCTATCTCGACTACGCTTAGGCGCCTCGTCTCGTCGGGGCTCAGGAGGCCGAACCTTATGGCGTCGATGACCTTGCTCAACTACACTACCTCCTTGGCCAGCTCGAGGGTGGGGGACAGGCACATGCTCTGCATCTCCTGTAACAGGAGCTTGAAGGCGTACGAGACGGTGACCGGCTCTATGTCTCCTTTCCCCTCGCACGTCGGGCACACGTACTTGCGCTGCCTTATGTCGTAGAAGCCTTGGCGGCCGCATCTCTCGCAGACGTATATGGTGTAGGCGTCGGACTCCTCCAGGAGCCTGTCCTTGAGCAGCATGGCTGCCCCGTGTCCCACGAGGCAGTCGCGCTCCATCTCGCCGAACCTGAGGCCGCCGCCCCTGGCCCTGCCCTCCGTGGGCTGCCGTGTGAGCATCTGCACCTGGCCGCGGGCCCTGGCGTGGATCTTGTCCACGACCATGTGGTGCAGCTTCTGGTAGAAGGCGACGCCTATGAATATCTCTGCCTCGTACATCTTGCCGCTCATGCCGTCGTACATCATCTCTCGGCCGCCGCTCTGGAAGCCCATCTCGGTGAGTATCCCCTCTAGGCTCTTGGGGTCCTCGTTGGCGAACGGTGTGCCGTCCACGATCTCGCCCCTGAGGGCCGCCGCCTTCCCGGCGATGGCCTCTATGAACTGGCCCACGGTCATCCGGCTGGGGTAGGCGTGGGGGTTCATGATGATGTCCGGGATTACTCCGCTGGTGCTGAAGGGCATGTCCTCCTGAGGCACCAGCATGCCTATGACGCCCTTCTGGCCGTGCCTGCTGACGAACTTGTCGCCCAGCTCGGGCACCCTGTTGCTCCGCACCTTAACCTTGACAAGCTGGCTCCCCTCGATGTCCTTGGTGATGAACACGCTGTCAACGAGGCCGACCTCGGTGGGCCTAACCCCGATGGATGTGTCCCGGAGCTGGGGGCCGCGTATCTCTATGCCGCGGTACTCCTCCATGAAACGGGGCGGGCTGGTCTTCCCGATGAGTATGTCTCCGCCCTTGACTTCGGCCTCCTGGGCGATGAGGCCGTCGCTCTCCAGCTGCCTGTAAGCCTCTGCGCCGTGGTAGCCCCGGATGCCCGCCTCGGGGATGGTGAGCCTGTCCTTGGCTCCGCCCAAGTACTGCTTGCACTCGGCCTTGTATATCCTAAAGAAGCTACTGCGGCCCAGGCCAC
>CAZBUI010000084.1:0-8913 GCA_964495055.1 uncultured Candidatus Bathyarchaeia archaeon
CTGGCACTGTAGAAGAAACTATTTGGAACAAAGGGCACTCCGTTCCTCCTCGCGGGCAGCGGGACCCTCGGCATGGAGGCCGCCATCGCCAACCTCATGGAGAAGGGCGACAAGGTGCTCTGCGTCGAGAACGGCTACTTCGGCGAGAAGTGGGAGGAGATAGTGGAGACCCACGGCGGAGAGGTGGACAGCCTCAGGTTCGAGTGGGGCGAACCCGTGGACGTCAAACAGGTCAAGGAGAAGCTCGCCAGCAACGACTACAAGCTCTTCACAGTGGAGCACGTCGACACAAGCACAGGAATAGCCAACCCCCTCAAGAAGATAGGGGAGCTACGGAGGAACACAGACGCACTGTACATAGTAGACAGCGTCTGCGGCCTCGGCGGGATGCCCCTCAAGATGGACGAGTGGAACATCGACTACTGCCTCACCGGAAGTCAGAAGGCCCTCGGGGCTCCACCGGGCATCAGCCTGTTCTGCCTCAACGACGAGGCGTGGCTGGCCGTCGAGAAACGGGAGAACCCACCCAGCGACTATTATGTCAACCTCAGGCGCTGGAAGCCCATCATGGACAACCCTAAAGGATACTTCGCCACACCCGCAACAGGCTTGGTGCTCGGAATGCTCGAGTCGCTGAGGATAATATTCGAGGAAGGACTCGAGAAGCGCTGGAAGCGCCACGAGGTATTCAGCAAGGCCTTCCAGGCAGGCATCAAGGCGCTGGGGTGGGGGAGCTTCCCCGCTGAAGGACACAACGCTCATACCCTCTCGGTGCCCAAGGTGCCTGAAGGCGTGGACGATGCGAAGATGAGGGCCACCATGTACCAGAAGTATGGTGTAATCATTGCCGGTGGACTCGGAAAGCTTGGAGGAAAGACTGTTCGGGTTGGCCACATGGGTAACGACACCATGAACGATCTCGTCGCGACGCTGGGCGCCATGGAGATGTCACTGGCCGAGATGGGTTACTTAGACGACCTCGGAAAAGCAGTCGGCGCCATGATGAAAATATTCGCAAAATTCTAATTTTTTACTTTTTTTCCTGTAATTTCAGTCAATGTGCCTAATATCCAGATATCCAATTTTATAGTTGCTAACATCGAAGGGTGGGACCCGGTTACACTTTGTTCGGTGAACTGCTTGAAGTTCAGCGAAGACCGGCCAAGACCCAAGGGTGTATCTAGAAAGAAGAGAAGAGATGGGACATCAACTACAAATAACGACCATCAAACAACCCACCGGGAACGACCTGACTTGTACAACCGTAACGAAAGGTCACGGTTTAAAAACAAGAAAAAATACAGCGACATAATCTCAATATGGCCCAAGATAGTCGAGTACATCGGCCTCAGCGAGTACGAATCAAAAGTCTACCTGAGCCTCATCAACCTAGGCACAGCCGGAGCCAGAAAACTAAGCCTCAACTGCGACGTACCCAGAACCAAGGTATACGGCACACTGAAGAAACTCATAGACTACGGCCTAGTAGTCGAGATACCCGGAACACCAAAACAGTTCGCCCCGAGCCACCCAGGAGAATCCTTCAACACAATACTCAACATTACCAAGGAGAAGGCCACAGACTTCGACTCCATCATCAAACACCTAGAAAACATACACGAGAAACACAAGGAAGACACAGGGCCAAAGAAGAAGCTGGTCTGGTTCCTCGACCAAGGCCTCGACATCAAAGGCAAGTGCAACGAGATCATCCGACAGAGCGAGGAGTCCCTCACCATCGTAACCACGGAGGACGGACTAGAGATACTTTTCAACGCCGCCCACAGACTCCTCGACGAGATGCTGGAGAACGGCGTCGAGATAAAACTATACAGCCCCCTCGACCCCCGGGTAAACCCCCTAGCCAGAGAGCTCAGCTACATCTACCAAGTCAAGAAGGTGGAGGTCAACACGCCCATCATGTTCATCAACAGCGACAACAAAAGGTTCATACTGGCGAAGCTTGCCTCCAGGGGATCAGAGAAACCCTTCGAGTCAGCCATATTCGCAGACGACACGGAGCTTCTGGGCCTCGTCTGCCTCCTGCTGGTGAACGGCCACAAGGAGATGCTCCTCAAGGCGCTGAACCTCTAGGAGGCTCCTGTTGTCCCTCCAGTCAAGAGAAACCAGACTCGAAGAGATCCTGAGCCAGCTCGAGGACGGCTCGAGGGTGCTGCTGATACAGCTGCCGGGCGACAGCGAGCCACGGTTGCCCCAGACCAATCTGCATATATGCGCCTGCCGACTCGAAGAGCTGGTCAGCCTCACCGAGCGAAGATTCATGCAAAAGACATCCCCCAAGGACCACATACTGTTCACAAAACCAGAGAAAGGCTCGGCGTTGCTAGAAAGGATAACCCGAGACGTGCTCGAGGAATACATGGGAAAGGCAGGGGCGGCGCTCATAGACAAGAGGACCTCAGAGAGACCCGGCCTACTCAAGTACGGCAACGTCGTCGATGCTCTACGGGAGTCCATGGGAAGCAGCGCCGAGCTCGTCAAGCGAGCCATCTCGAAGGCGCTCTACCACGAGCTCAGGTCGAACCCGGGAGCACTGGAAGATGAGCAACCATAGAGTCGAAACCGGGATAAACCTGCTAGACGAGGCACTGCAGGGCGGCCTCCCAAGGGGAAGCATGACCCTCATAGCGGGCAGCCCAGGCACAGGGAAGACCCTGCTGAGCGGAGAGTTCCTCTACAGCGGGGCGTCACAGGGAGAGAACTGCCTATACGTCAGCCTCAGCGAGGGGAGGCACAGCTTCCTCGAGTACATGGCCAGGGTGGGCAGGGACCTCACCGCCGAGGACGCGTCGAGCAGGCTGGAGGTCATGGACCTTGTCACCGTAAAGGAGGAGGGCCTCGACGTGCTGGTCGAGATGATCACCGGCCACCTGGAGGAGACCCAATCCAAGAGGCTGGTGATAGACAGCTTCACCGCCCTGAGCAACGCGTTCAGGGAGACCATAGACGCCCGCGTCACCCTTCACATCCTCAGCAAGATACTGGCGCAGACATACTGCACCACCCTGCTGGTCACCGAGATACCCACGGGCTCAAAGAAGATAGGGCTCGGCGTAGAGGAGTTCGTGGCAGACGGCATCATAACTCTCAGGAGAAAGATACTGAACGGCAGCGTGTTCAGGGAGCTGGAGATAGTGAAGATGAGGGGCACCCTCATAGAGAGGCCGCTGCACGCCATCACGCTGCACAGAGGCTTCCACGTGCTACCACTGTTCCGGAACAAGCCGGTCAAGAACCCAGGCAGGTACACCGCTCACCACGACCAGGAGGAACACTACCACACGGGGAACCCCGCGCTGGACGAGATAACAGGCGGCTACAGGAGAGGCGACACCGTCTTCCTTGAGCTTGGGCCCAACATAGCCCCCATCGTGCCCGCGCTGATGGTGGGGCCCCTGCGGGCCAGCTTCATGACCAGAATGAGAGGCGTCCTATTCCTGCCGCCAAGTGGCGAGAGCGTGAAGAGGATAACCGATTTCGATCACCAGTACGGTGTCACCGCCGAGGAGCAGGAAAATCTTCTAAGGATAGCCACCACCCTGCCCGAGGAGGAGACCCCCGTGAACATCAGCCTAGACCCGACCGACATAAAGATGAGCCAGAGGATATGGAGGGAGGAAGCCAGCAGGCTCCAAGGGAAAACGGGGCAGCCCATACTCGAGATAGTATACGCCGACCGCCTAAGCAAGACCTGGCCGGAGGCACAGAGCAGGAGCTTCCTCGATACGGAGTCCATGCACACACGCAACACGGGAGGACTGCTGGTTCTTCTCTCGAGGCCCGGAGAGGAAGCCACCAAGCAGCACGCGTCAAACCTGGCCCACACACACCTGAGGATGCACAACCAGAGAGGCGTCGTGCTCATGGACGGCGTCAAGCCCCAGACGCCCCTGTACGCGCTCGAGCAGGACAACTCCCAGGGATACCCGTCCCTGACCCTGACACCCATATACTAGAAGGCTCAGCCGCCGAGGGCAGACGCGACCTCCTCGTCGGAGGCGTCCCTGCCAAGGTCCACGACCCTGTCCAGCGGCCTAAGGTGATGCATGTTGACCCTCCTCCTCTTGACGCCGGGGCCCGCTATCACCACGTAGTTCCTGTCGATCACATCGACCACCACGCACTCCGAACCCTTCTCGCGCCCCCTGAGCTTCACACAGACCCGGCCCACATCGAAAGCAGACACACAATCACCTGCAAGTCAGGTATTCATCTATGAAGTTTTTAAGTATTCGCGCGACGCCGCCTGCGTCGAAGAGCCCCGTGTTCACCACCAGGTCGTACACGCTGAGGTCCTTGAGGTCTACGCCGTACAGCTCTCTGAACCGCCTGAGCTCGTTCTCCTCCCTGAAACGGGTCTCCCTGTCAACCTCGGCCAGCTCGCGGCCCTCACGCTCCGCGATGCGGCGAACCCTCTCCTCCAGCGGGCAGCTCAGGTGAATCCTCAGATCGGGGTCCTCGGCCATCCAGCCAGAGAGCGTGGCGTCTATGACTACCCCTCCCCTCCTGGACTCTTCTTTGGTCCTCGCGTCCAGGTAGTTGTCAAAGCCCTGGTCCATGGCGGCCCTCCGCGTCATATCCTCAAGGGAGAGGCCCAGCTCCATAGCCCGCTCACGGAAAATCATCCCAGCTGAGATGTAACGCAGACCATATGACTCGGCTATGAACCTGGCTTGGGTGCTGCGCCCCGAGCCGTGGGGGCCCGCGACGGTGATGACGAGGTCACGTCCGCTCAACTTCTAGTCCTCTGGGTCTATCTCGAAGCTCAAGCCGAAAAGCCTGTTCAGGACGATATTGAAGCTTAGGCTGCAGAGGAGGTACCACTGGATGAACTTGAACTCCGTGGGTATCCACGGGAAGCTGAAGGGGAAGTAGGCGATGACGGTGCCCGAGAAGAACTCGCTCATCGGACGCCAGAGAAACAGCAGGGGTATGGTGAAGAAGAGGCTCGACCTCATCCTGTCCATGCTTATCTTGCTCTGCTGGGACATGAGGTCCTGCTGGCGCTTCTGGGCCTTGGTCACCCTCCTCTGGTTGCCGCTCCTCGTGGCGTCCATGAGCTCCTTCCTCACCTTGGAGCTCTCGATGGTGAGCTTCCTGTAAGCGTCGAGGTCCATGCTCCTCACCCCTATGAAGCTGGTGACGGTTCCCAGGGCGAGGGCTATGCCCATTATGGCGAAGGTTGCGTTGGGCGGGGTCGCGAGTGAGCTGAGGTCAAAGGCGATCTGGCTTAGCATCGTATGGTTACCTAGTCAGGGATAAACGAGGTGAGGATATAAAAGGTGACCTACTCGCCAGACATGATCTGGCAGAGCCTGCGCCAGCTAAGGCATATGGTCTTCGGGTGAGCCGCCTTAACCTCGTCAAGCTTGGACACGGCCGTGTTGTGCGGCGCAGACAGCACCTCCTCAGGGTTCGTGTAGGCCAGCTCGTTGATCTCGGTCATGGCCTCGATGAACGCGTCCAGCGACTCCACCGGCTCGGACTCCGTGGGCTCGATCATGAGGGCCTCGGGCACGATCAACGGGAAATACGTGGTGGGCGCGTGCAGCCCGTAGTCGAGGAGCTTCTTGCTAACGTACAGAGCGCTCACCCCAGTGTCATCCAGCATCGGCTTGGCGCTCAGCACGGCCTCGTGCTTCCTCGGCTTCTCCGGGTCGTAAGTCAGCTCGTACCCCTTCAGGTCCTTCAGCTTACGGCTCACGTAGTTGGCGTTCAGGACGGCGAGCTCGGAGGACTCCTTTAGCCCCTCGCCCCCCATCGTCACCATGTACGCGTACGCCTTGAGGGCCACGTTCACGTTTCCTTGGAACCCGTGAACCTTTCCGATGGATTTGGGTTTGTCCCAGTCGAGCCTGTAGACGCCGCCGCTCTCCACGATGCCCGGCACCGGGAGATACTCGGCGAGGAAGTCTTTTACTCCCACCGGTCCGCTGCCCGGGCCTCCGCCGCCGTGGGGCGTGCTGAAGGTCTTGTGGAGGTTGCTGTGTATGACGTCGAAGCCCATGTCGCCCGGCCGGCACCAGCCCATTATGGCGTTCAGGTTGGCGCCGTCGTAGTACATGAGGCCCCCCGCGTCGTGGACTATGCCGCTTATCTCGGCTATCTCGTTCTCGAAGACCCCGATGGTGTTCGGGTTGGTCAGCATGAGCCCTGCCGTCTGGGGCCCGGCGGCGGCCTTCAAGGCGTCGAGGTCCACCGTCCCCGAGTCGTTGCTCTGTATCTCCACCGTCTTGAAGCCTGCCATGTTCGCGCTGGCTGGGTTCGTGCCGTGGGCGCTGTCAGGTATTATGATCTCGTTACGCTTCTCCAGCTCCCCGTTCTCCATGTGGTGCTGCCTGATGAGCATTATTCCTGTCCACTCCCCGTGGGCGCCAGCGGCCGGCTGGAGCGTGGCGTCGTCCATCCCAGTGATATCGAGGAAGTACTCCTTGAGGGTGTGCAGGAGCCTGAGTGTGCCCTGCACTGTCTCGTCCTGCTGCATGGGGTGGAGCCCGGTTATCTTGGGGTGGGACGCCAAGACCTCGTTGATTATGGGGTTATACTTCATGGTGCAGCTGCCGAGGGGGTATATGAGGCCCGAGTTGACGCCGTAGTTCATCTGGCTTAGGCGCATGTAGTGCCGCAGCACCTGTATCTCCGATAGCTCCGGGAGGTCGGGGGATTCTCTTCGCTGCAGAGTATCAGGGATGAGGTTCTCGGGGTCGAGGGAGCCGTTTATCTCCGGTTCAAGAGGGGGGAACTGGTACCCGATTCTCCCCTTGTTGCTCAGCTCGAAGATCAGAGGCTCAACCCAGTCTGCCTGTCTGAAATCCACGATCATACCTCCAGCGCCTCCTTCAAGGCAGAGACAAGCATGTCTATGTGTTTCTTGCTGTGTACCTCCGTAACGCAGAATAGACTGGTCTCACCTAGAATGGGGAACTGCCCTGTCAAGGGTATCCCTGCCTGTATACTTTTCACCCTGAGCTCCTTACCGATCTCGTCGATAGACTTGTCCTGGAAGTTGACCGTGAACTCCTTGAAGTGGAAGCTGTTGAATATGGGCGCCCTAACGCCGGGCAGCTCGCCTATCTTCCGTTGAGCGTACCTCGCCCTGCTCATGATGGTCTCCCCGAGCTCCCTCATTCCCTGGGGCCCTAGGAGGCTCAGGTAGACGCCGGCGGCGACGGCGCACAGCGCCTGGTTGCTGCATATGTTGCTCGTGGCCTTTTCGCGTCTGATGTGCTGCTCCCGGGTCTGGAGGGTCATCACGTAGGCGCGTCTCTGGTCCTTGATGGTCTCAGCTATGCCGATTATGCGGCCGGGCATCTGGCGGATGTACTTGTTGTCGTGTCTGCAAGCCAGTATGCCGAGGAGGGGGCCCCCATAGTTCATGTGGTTGCCTAAGGGTTGACCCTCGCCGCAGACGATGTCGGCGCCATAGCTTCCCGGTGCCTTGAGGACGCCTAGGCTAGTGGGGTCAACGCCCACCACGTACAGCGCCCCGCTGTCGTGGGCTATCTCGCCGATGTCGATAGCATTCTCCTCCACGAACCCCATGTAGGAGGGGTTCTCAGTGTAGACCGCCGCCGTGTCCCCGTCGGTCTTGTCCTTCAGGTCCTCCAGGTCCAGTAGGCCGGTTATCTCGTCGTGGTCCACCCTCTCCACGGTGAGCCCAGCTGGCTCGACGTAAGTCTTGAGGACAGAGTATCTATAGGGGCTCATGAGGTCGGGCACCAGGATCTTCGTCCTCCTCGTTATCCTGCTTGACATGAGCGCGGCCTCGCCCACGGCGGTGCTCCAGTCGTAGAGGCTGCTGTTGGCGACGTCCATGCCCACGAGTTCACAGATCAGGCTCTGGTACTCGAAGATGCTCTGAAGTATTCCCTGGCTTATCTCGGGCTGGTATGGCGTGTAGCTGGTCAGGAACTCGGCGCGGTGGACGACCTCGTCGACGACGCTCGGGACGTGGTGGGGCCAGACTCCACCGCCCATGAAAGGCGGACACTTGAGGGGGGTGTTCTCCTCGAGGAGACCGATAACATGTGTCTTTACCTCCGCCTCGGTGCTAGGCCCGGGTATGTTTAAACTTCCCTTGTAAACGAACTCGCCCGGGACATCGGAGTAGAGGTCTGCGATGGACGAGACCCCTATCTCGTCCATCATCCTCTCCTTTATCTCCGGGACGCTGTTAGGCAGGTACCTGTGAATCTTATTCAACTCTGTTCCTCCGAATACGTCTATTATTCAACGCATAACCTATAGATAATCTTACCCCAAACAATGATGCTTGATGGGTAAATTTAATACACTGGCCCGCTTCCTTGACTGAATAGCGTGATCACATGCCCCAAGTTTCCATTGATCGGGATAGATGCGTGAACTGCAAGACCTGTGTATCCACGTGCCCCATGGGAGTCTATGTTGACGAAGGCGGCGAGGTGGTCGTCGCCGCCGAGGAAGAGTGTATCGCTTGTATGGGCTGCGTGGCCGCTTGCCCGACAGAGGCAATAACCGTCATAGAGTAGAACCTGTTTTAATCTCGTATTCGTATCCCTTCTCCATGCGCGAATTGAGGGAAACGATAATCGAGTGGGTCGAGAACAACCGTGAGGACTGCGTAAGGCTCCTCCAAGAGGCCATATCGATACCCAGCCCGAGCTTCGAGGAGAAACAGGTGGCCGAGTTCCTGGTCGAGAAGATGCGCGAGTACGGCTTCGACTCGTCCCGCGTGGACGAGAAGTACGACGCCATGGGGACGATAGCCGGGTCGGGGAATGGCAGAAGCCTGCTGCTCAACGGTCACATAGATCATGTTCCGGTAGGCGAGATGGTTGACCCCTACTCGGGGAGGCTCATGGACGGGGCTGAGTTCGGTGTAGCGGGGGCGGTCGTCTACGGTAGGGCTGC
>CAZBUI010000085.1:0-3257 GCA_964495055.1 uncultured Candidatus Bathyarchaeia archaeon
GGCTGCGAACGTCAAGTCGGTCTTCCTCCTCTCGAAATACGTGGTGCCCCTCATGGCCGAGGCGGGCGGTGGAGTCGTCATAAACACCGCGTCGGGATGGGGGCTTGTCGGCGGACGCAACGCTGCCTCCTACTGTGCGTCGAAGGGAGCCGTCGTGCTCCTGACCAAAGCGATGGCGCTTGACCACGGCTCACAGAACATCCGCGTCAACTGCATCTGCCCCGGCGACACGGACACCCCCATGTTGGTGAGCGAGGCCCGGCAGCTCGGCATCCCCAGGGAGGAGTTCCTGGCGGAGGCGAAAAGTCGCCCTCTGCAGAGGATAGGTAGACCGGAGGAGATCGCCAACGCTGTGTTGTTCCTTGCGAGCGACGCGGCCTCCTACGTCACGGGTACGGCGCTGGTTGTGGATGGCGGAGGCCTGGCCGGAACGGTGTGAATCGATATGAAGGGTTTGAAAGACAAACGAGTTCTCATCACCGGGGGAGCCGGTGGGATCGGCACCGCAACAGCGGAAAGATTCCTAGAGGAGGGAAGCCGAGTCGTCGTGTTGGACATCAGCGATGAGGCCATCACCCGGATCGAGGGCGAGCTGCCCTCGCTGAGCGGTACCATCAAGGCAGATGTATCAGATGCGGACGACGTGGCGCGGGCATTCCGTGAACTGGACGAGATGACGGGCGGCTTGGACGTGCTCATCAACAACGCGGGGATCAGCATACGGCATACGTTCATGGATATCACGCCGCAGGAATGGCGTAAGGTGCTGGATGTCAACCTGAACGGGGTTTTCTTCGTCGCCCAAGAAAGCGCTCGAAGGATGCTCGACGGCGACGGCGGGGTGATCCTGAACATGGGGTCGACTAACGGCATCATGGGGTATCCCTTCTACGCCGACTACAACGCATCGAAGGCGGGCGTAATCGAGCTGACGCGCTCCATGGCGCTGGAGCTGGCGCCGAGGATACGGGTGAACGCCGTGTGCCCCGGGTTCATCCTCACGCCCATGCAGGAGGCGGAGTACACCCCTGAGATGCTTCACGAATTCGAGAGTAAGGTGCCTCTGAGGCGGGTGGGGCGACCCGACGAGGTTGCAGCCCTCTTTGCTTTCCTCTCTTCGGATGAAGCTGCCTTCATCACCGGAAACTACTTCGTGATAGACGGCGGAGAAATCACAGGTGGGCTAGCGAGCAGATAAATAAACGCGCGTGCCTCGATCGAGGCCGCGCGCGTATACTTCTTTTTATGTTTTTTAACTTGTATGCCCTGAACTCCATGACATACCAAGGATCTTCGACGTGGCTACCCAGTCATGTTTATCCCTAGAGTAGAATACGTTTTCCCTTTCAGGGTTCCGAGCCGCGGAGGTAGCGGATGAGGCTGAGGAGGTCCATGTGTCTGGCGTCCTTGTCGTAGCCCCCGAGCCTGAACGCGAGCTGGACGGCGTAGCCCGTCGTGAACGCCGTGATCAGGGTGCCGACGCCCACGGGCCCACCCAAGAGGTAGCCCAGAGCGAGCACCGTGACCTCTATGGCTCCCCTCACCTGGTAGACCGGTCTGCCCAGCCTCTGTACGAGGCCCATCATCAGCCCGTCCCTTGGGCCAGCACCCAGCTTGGGGTTCAAATACATATAGGACGCCGCGCCGAGCACCAATATGCCTCCCATCAAGAGAGCCAACTGACCCGTCAGACTCCGGGGCGTAGGGATGAGGCCCCAAGCCATGATGAGGTCTATGAAGTAGCCGATGAAGTACATGTTCATCACGGTCCCGAGTCCGGGAGGGAAGCCGAGAACCCAGCCGAGGGCGAGCACCACGAGACCCACAACTTGGCTGACCTGCCCGAACGTCAGGAACATATACTTCGTCAGGCCCACCTGCAGCACGCCCCACGGCGCCATCCCCAAGTCCGCGTAAAGCGTCATGACCACGCCTAGAGCGAAGAAGAAGAGGCCGACGAAGAGGCCCGGAAGCCGCCGCAGGAAGTCGGCCCAGTTGGCCGAGGCGTAGCCGTTCTCCGTCGTCAGGGCGTGAACTCCACCTTGCCGCCTGTCCTGTCGAGGGCTACCCTGAAGGCCTCCTCGGCGTCGTCGAGGCTGAACCTGTGGGTCAGCACGTCACGGACGTTCACCTTGCCCTCGGAGATGAGGGAGATGCTCGTGGGGAAGTTGACGGGCCTGGCGTCGTAGGCGCCCATCACCGTGAGCTCCCTCCTCACCAGCCGCGTCATGTCCACAGGCACGTCGCTCCCGAATATGCCTACGACTGTTATCGCGCCACGTTTCTTCACGAGGCTCATGGCCTGCTTGACCGCCGGAGGCGCCCCCACGGCCACGAAGGCCACGTCGACCCCCCTCCCGCCAGTCAACTCCATGACGTGCTCCACGAGGTCGACGTCGTCTATGTTCACTGTCTCGAACCCAAGCTTCTCAGCGATCCCGAGCCTGACCCCGTCGACGCCGAGCCCCGAGATGACCACCTTCGCGCCCCCGAGCCTGAAGAGCTGGGCGCTGAAGAGACCTATAGGGCCGCATCCCTGAACCACGACGACGTCGCCGAACTGGAAAGGGGTGATGTCGTTGACGAAGTGGACGGCGTTGCTGAGGGGCTCTACGAGGGCCGCCTCCTCGTAGCTCATCCCCGGAGGTATTCTGTGTAGGAGCTTGTGGGGGACCGCGACGTATTCGGCGAATCCGCCGTCGACGTGTATCCCGAAGAGGGTGGAGCCGTCGCATAGGTTGCTCATCCCCATCCTGCAGAAGCCGCACTCGCCGCAGGCCTTCACGGACTCGCTGAGCACCCTGTCTCCGGACGTGTATCCCTCGACCAGCGTGCTCGTCTCGACGATCTCGCCGGCGAACTCGTGCCCCATTACTACGGGGAGCCTCATGCCGCTGTACGCGGGGGTGTAGTTGTAGATTCCCAGGTCGCTGCCGCAGATGGCGGCCGCCTTGACCCTGATCAGCACCTCGTCGTCAGCCACTTTAGGGATGGGTACGTCTTTTACCTCGACCCCCGGCTCAGGCCTAGACTTCACGACCGCCTTCAAGTGGTTCACCAATCACCGAACAAAGGGTACACTCCGTCTTAATGTTTTCCAGCTCCGCGAATGTTTCGAAGCTCATATTTAGAGTGAGGCGCAACTGTACTGCCATGAACGACACCGAGCGTAGGGTGCTGGAGCACATCGACGTAGAAGGCATGATGAGATTCATAGAGACTTTGATCTCGACGCCAAGCTTCGGCGGGAAAGAGAC
>CAZBUI010000085.1:3357-8700 GCA_964495055.1 uncultured Candidatus Bathyarchaeia archaeon
GTCATCGGCGAGGAGGACGGCGGGTGCGGCGCCCTGGCCACCAGCCTCCGCTACTCGGCAGACGCCGGGGTCATCATGGAGCCCACCGAGGCCAAGATCGCACCAGAGATCGCGGGGGCAATGAGTTTCACCATCGCGGTGCCGGGGCGGGGCGTCCACGCCTGCGTAAGGGAGGAGGGCGTCAGCGCCATCGAGAAGTTCATCACGTTGTTCAACGGCCTAAAGGAGCTTGAGCGTGAGCGCAACGACGACGTCGACGACCCACTGTACAGCAGATACAATACGCCCTACGCCTTGAACGTCGGCACGGTGGAGGGAGGGAGCTGGCCCGGCACGGTCCCGGAGCGGGTCGTGTTCAAGGCGCGCCTCGGCGTGAAGGTGGGGGAGCCCAAGGAGGAGGCGCGGAGGCAGCTGGAGGCCAAGGTCGATGAGATCGCCGACGGCGACCCGTGGCTCGTGGGGAACAGGCCGGAAGTCCGGTGGGACGGGTACAGCTTCGCGTCATCGATGGTGCCACTCGACCACCCCATCGTCGCAGCGGTGGCCGAGTCCTACAGGGACGTGACAGGCGTCGAACCCGTCTACGAGGGAATGACATACGCGTCGGACGCGAGGCTACTCATCAACGCCGGCGGCACCCCCACCGTGGTGTTCGGCCCCGGCGACGTCCGGGCGGCCCACGGCCCCAACGAGACTGTGAGCCTTGAGGAGATCACCACCGTCGTCGAGACGCTGGCGCTGACGGTGCTCAGGTTCCTAGGATGCGAGGGCTAGAGGCTGGGAGGCCCTCGCCCCACCATCTCCAGTCCCTGCTCCGACTTATCGATTATGACCGGTAGCCAGTAATTCATGGGGATCGTTTACA
Organism: uncultured Candidatus Bathyarchaeia archaeon; assembly: GCA_964495055.1. Taxonomy (GTDB): domain Archaea; phylum Thermoproteota; class Bathyarchaeia; order TCS64; family TCS64; genus RBG-16-57-9. The sequence continues at coordinate 4,223 of CAZBUI010000085.1, forward strand.
CTAGATGGTTATGAGGATGTTTTACTAGTTCTTCGGGTAGATGAGTCTCAATGCTCCGCGATAGATTGTTTGAATCAGTCATAGGTTTATCCGGTCGTCTAGTTGACAAGGATGCGGGTTTTGGAGACTTGGGAGTGAGCTCGAATCTCCCCCGGGCTACCTTTGCTTCAACCTACGTGGAATATCGAAAAAAAAATTCCGGGGGCTAGTCATTTCTGGAGTATAGTTACATGGAACAGTACACCTAACAGGTAACTATGGAATAAGAAATTGATTAGGTGTAAGTCTGTGGTTGATCCACTATGACCAATAATAGATATTCACCACAGACTTACGGTTAAACATTAAATCACCAGCCAATATTAAACCTACCCAATTCAGAAATTTAGTACAGGATATTAACTACAATTTCCCCCATTATGTTGTAATATGCAATAATCCATATGCACAATTTTGACCCCACACCCAGCCCAATCAGCCATCCAGTACATATAGGCTGTAGTATATCCTAAGCTTAGAGATTATTTCTCTTTGCGGAAAAATTCATCTAACTTTTTTCGTTGCTCGTAATACCTCATTTCTGGAAAAAGCCAATATATGAAATTTTGTAGAATTGATTTAACTTTCATATCACACTCTATATTAAAGTTGGGGGCCACTCCCTAATATCCTTTTTCAGATTCTAACATATGGAAAGTTTTTTAGATTTATCCAAAATAGAATATTATCATGTCTGATATTCGTTTCACCATCGATCCAGTAGACAAGAAACCCCAAAAGCCAACCAATAAAGGAAAACCTAGCAAGTATGCCCCGATCATTGACGCTTTTCTCAAATCCGGTCATAAGCTGGTCAGGGTTGATAATACTGGGCTTGACGGCAATTATCTCAGACAACAATTAATACGAGTAGTTAATAAAAAGGGTATTAAATCGATTAAAGTATCTGTAAGAAATAACGAAGTGTATCTTTCTTTAATATAAAATCGTCATTTGTTAGGCACTATATAGACGTTTGCGCGCGCGCAGACAGCATACGACTGGTTAATGGGCTATATTAGATACCAGTCGAACATACCCGCGATAATCCTCAGGGTTCCTTTCCGGTTCTAGCCCGTATTATCTCCCTGCACTTATCAGCGTACTCACAATACTCCAGACACGACGCGATCCTATCTGGCCTACGCCACTCGGCTCCACAATCGATACAAACCCCAACATCCTCGTCGCTCCAGATCTCCACATCCCCTCCGCAGACGTGACACTTGACGTATTTCATAGTAGGCCTGAGAAAATTTCTAAGACCCGGACAGGTCTCAGGACTAGTGACTCTGTCCCTACTGAAAATCACAACATCACCACCCATATGAGCGCAGCTCTAGCATCATCAAAATTGGACGCGCGGTTTTTAAACTTCGTTATTACCCACTATCTGTAAATAGTATCAAACCAAACTATAACCCATGTCACAAAAGTACACACCTTCCATCGCGGATAACGTGTTCTACGTCGGCGTAAGAGACCGAGATAGACGGCTATTCGACAGCTTGATACCACTACCCCAGGGAACAACATACAACGCATACCTCATCAAAGACAGTAAAACAGCGCTAATAGACACGGTGAACCCGGGGTTCGAGCAAGAACTAGAACAAAGAATCACCCAAAACCACCCACTAGAAAAACTCGACTACATAATCATGAACCACGCCGAACCAGACCACGCAGGAGCAATCCCATACCTGATGGAGAAAACAGCCGCAAAACTGGTAGCCACCAAGAGAGGAGCCGATGCCGCTAAGGTATACTTCAACATCCCAGAGGATAGAATACAGGTAGTATCCGACAACGAGACGTTAAGCTTGGGCACGAAGACACTGAGATTCATCGATGCACCCATGCTCCACTGGCCCGAGACCATGTTCACCTACCTCGAGGGAGACAAGATACTCTTCCCATGCGACTTCCTCGGACTACACACGGCATACGGCTTCTACGACGACCAGGTACCGGAGCTGCTGGAATACGCTCAAAGGTACTTCGGCGAGATAATGATGCCCTACAGAGGCATGGGTAAGCGTGGAATGGACAAGATCAAGAAGCTAGAGATCTCGATGATAGCCCCAAGCCATGGACCCATACATCGGAACCCTCAACCCATCCTGGGGGCGTACGATAAGTGGACACAAGGGGAAACCAAAGAGAAGGCGCTTATCGTCTACGCTACGATGTGGAGATCCACGGAGAAAATGGTGATGCAGATCGTAGAAACCCTTGAGCGAGAAGGAGTAGAGACGCCGGTATATAACCTTGCGACGGCTGACGTTGGAGACATAGCTAAAGACTTGGTGGACTCGAGAGCCATAATCTTGGGCACGCCTACGGTCTTGAACAAGATGCATCCTCTCGCCGTATATGCGGTCCACCTTGTTAAGGTTCTTAATCCTCCTGCAAGCTATGCGGCTGCATTAACAAGCTATGGGTGGGGAAAGGGAGCACTGAGTCATGCCTCAGAACTATTGGGGCCTACTGGTCTGGAGATAGTTGGTGCATTAGAAGTGAACGGCCCACCCTCAGACGATGATTACAAGACGATCCGAGGAATCGGAGAAACACTGGCAGAGAAAATAAAAACTAACTCTAATAATTAGGTAGACCCCAACACTCCTTTTAATGTCTTAATATTAGAAATTCAATACGCGCGCATTTTGAGTACATTATGCTGTTTTAAATGAAAATCGTTTGTATAAATGAAAACCCGTATTTAAGGCTCAATAATAACAATAACCAAATCAAGGCTATAGGGGAGCCGCTAAAGAGAGCAGTTATTTTGAGACTTGTTCTGGATAGTGCGCGAAAGCGTTTGTTACTTGGAACTATAAAATTATTATCATGTGCCCCTTTTTCCTATCTTATCAGCATACATTCTAATGAAAAGAAACTGAGCTAAAATCAAGCTAGTAAGCTGTCTCGCTGTTCAGGGGCACCACGTAAAGACACTCGAAGTCGGTGTCGTCGATAGCACCGTGCCAGTGCATCTCTCCCGCCGGTACCACCACTACGTTCCCGGGCTCAACAACGTGTTCATGATCTTCTGTGGCGACTATTCCCTTCCCCTTGGTTACGAAAAATATCTGCTCGTGGGTGTGGCTGTGTAGCTTGTTCCTCACGCCAGCCGGGAAATAGACTAGTGCTGACCTAAGCTGATTGGCACCGGTGTCCACGTTGATGAGTGGAGCCAACTTTAAAGTGCCCGTGAATATGCCGCCGGCCATCTCCTCAGAAGGAGCGTGGCTAGATCTAACAACCTTCATCGAAACTCGTAGATACCTATGAAAGCCGCTGTTTAGCTTAACCTAGGACGGTTGCTGGGGATCCGTGACAGGATACGAGGCTTCATGAGCCGTCCCCTGATATACTTGTCCGGGGCCTCCGCCACGGTTCCTTTGATGGAAGTTGATGTTAGAGGAAGGTGCTATCATGGTGCGGGGGTGGGGTTCGACCCCAATTTTGCTAGTAAACATAGGTTTATACAAGTTGAATAAAGACGCAAAGAGTGGTATGAGCCTAAAATTTTATTCCAAGTGTATTCATTATTGTGTTCAATGAGGGAAAATCACACAGATTTAAAGTGTATATTGAATTTCACGATTTACTGAGACGACGCAAATAATTAGGTTTTCTTGCGCGCGCGACGAGCCCTTTGTGATGCTGGACATTTTCCATCCCGTCCGAGAGGACATCGTCGAGAAGGAAAGGGGACTAACCTCTATCCTAGATAAATGAAAAAACGGGGAGATAACTTCCTAGACGTATGTCACCGTCTTGGTGATCTTCACGCTCCGGGTGTCAAGGGCCGCGAGCAGCTCATCCATCTTCTCTCCCCGGATGACCCTGACCGGCGCCACGTATCCCGTCAAACCGATATCGCCCTTCGCCATCATTCTGGCGACGATGGCCGCCGTATAGCTGGTTGTCCTGGCCATCGAGGTGACCTTCTCCTCGTTGTCGTAGCGGTCCACCATGTCATAGGTGCAGAGGAACTCCCGGCCATCCTTCTCGCCCTTCACCTCGACCCTGAGGACTGTGATATCCCTCTCTTCCTCCTCAAGGCGGACCCTGGGGTGAATGATCCTGCTGAACACTTCGAAGGGGACGATCTCCCTTCCCCGGAACTCGATGGGCTCCCTGCTCAAGAGGCCGCACTCGTCCAAAAAGTTGACCTTCTCACAGTAGCCCTCGTACCTAACAGTCATCTCCGTGCACCTCTGCACGCCTTCGAACTTCTCGACGAGGTGAAGGGTCTCCGGGAACCCGTCGTAGAAGCACTCCAAGGGCCTGTCTATGCCATCGAAGCGAGGGGGATCGCCCAGAGAGTAGCGATCCCTGTAGCGCACCTCGCCGTTCTCGATGACCTTCACTTTCCCCGGCCAGAGAGGGAGGTAAGGCCCGCCGAAGACAATCTTGTAATCCAGCGG
>CAZBUI010000086.1:0-8575 GCA_964495055.1 uncultured Candidatus Bathyarchaeia archaeon
AGACGCGGGTGATGTTGTCCGCCGTCATCTTGGGCTCGAAGCTGTCGATCAACGCGTCGTAGGGGGTCTTGGCTCCCTTGACCTCCATGAGCAGCTCCGCCTCCCTGTCCTTCAGGGCCTTCATCTTCTCTAGCTCGGGCTTGAACATACCCCAGTCCCTAGCCGCTTTGGCCTTCTTCCAGATGTTGACGCCCACGGTGGACTGCTTCGCTATATCGACTACAAGCTCCTCGGGTATTACGGTGGCCTCGTCGTAGGCCTTCCGCGACAGGTAGACGTTGCGCTTCTCCAGTTGGCTCAGGGACTCGTAGTCCTTGTGATGCTCTATGGCGTCCAGCGTCTTCCCGTTCTCGGGGTCCACGAGCATCTGGTGCCCCATCTTCTGGAGCATGGCGAGCTGCTGGCTCTTCAACTCCACGGCGCGGGGCGGCATCTTGGTCTCCATGTCCCAGTAGAGTATGGCGACGGCGGAGCCCAGCACGGATATCTCCTTCGACTTTTCCAGCAGCTTGTCGTACTGCTTCCTTAAATCCTCAGGCATAACGATCAACAGGTAACTTGTCTCCGGTGAACGGCATATATGTTTCTAAACTTTGGATACCATACGAGTTATCCAGTGAAAAACATACTAACGATTTGTGATTACTTCAGATGAGTCGTACTTTTATGGTCATAGCCGTGTTACGGCGGTAGGCGATAGCTTGACGCCTGAAACGTCCATCAGAACCTTATCGCACAATAAACCCGAGCTCCAGTCAATCAAGAAAAAAGATCTCGAAATACGTAGGGCAAGCCGAGGCGCAGGGTGTGGATTACTGGGTAATCTTGGATGGCATGAACCCGGTGACCGTTGTTATCCTAGGCGAAGAGCCCGTACGACTGATAGCCCCAATTGGCACCCCTCTATCGTTGGTTAAACTCATAGACCCCCGGGCTTCGAGGGGGACGCTTCGCGCGGCGGCGTCCAAAGCCGTCGAGTTGTCGGAGAAAGGCGGGGTCGAGTATTCGTACACGGGATTCTCGGCTAGGCACGAGGAGGCGGTTCTCCAGTTCAGGGAGGCAGGGTACCAGGAGCTCGCAGACACGCACGAGATGGAGCTTCCCCTCGACGCACCCTATGAGAGCCCTAACGGCCTTAGGTTCGAGAGGGTGGAGAGAGGTGACCTAAACAGGTTCCTTCAGCTCATGAAGATATATATGAGTGGCTCCCCGGACGGGGCTCTGAGGCTCATCCTCAAAAACATCAGGGAGATGCCTGACAATTTTCTCGACATGTGGTATAGTCTAGAACACTTGTTTCTGGTCTACGACGGCGAGATGGCGGTGGGGATGTTCGACCTCAATGTGAATGAGGCCACGATCGGCAACATCGGAGTGGCTCCGGAGCATAGAAACAAGGGATACGGGAGACGGATTATGACCTATGGGCTCAGTTACTTGAGGAACAGCGGCTGTACCTCGGCCCGACTCAGGGTTCACGTCGATAACGAGCCGGCTATCCACCTGTATGAAACGTTGGGCTTTAGAGCGTTGGATCGGTTGAAACACCTCATCTGGTGGAGACAGTAACGGCTAATCATGATTATAACGTCTAGAACATGGGTGGCGTGAACACGTCGTAGATGACGATCTCCTCTTCCACGTCGAAGGTTCTGTGCCTCAGCCCTTGGGGCACAACAACGAAGACCCCGGGCTGCAGCGGGAACACGCCCCGGTCCTCTATCCACATCCTCGCCTGCCCCCTCAGCACATATATGATGTCCGTCTCATCCTCGTGGACGTGCTCCTCGATTTCCGATCCCTAGGGGCACCTCACAACGAAGCAGGTCAGGTTTCCGCTGTCGTCCCGACGCGAGTAAAGCACACGCATACCGACGCCTCTGAGGAAGGGGTGAGGTGACTCGGTTACGTCGCCGAGGTCTCTCACGATGCTCATAGATGATACATGTGTCTGGTGCCGGAAGAGGTTTATTCCAGCATTTTCTACACGCCGCCCCTGATGAGACTACGCCGCTGGCGGTGCCGCCGCAGGAACCTGTTCACCTTCTCGGCGAGCCTTGCCTTGCACTCACGGCAGTCCACGCCTCCAGCGAGGCAGTTCACGTAGAGCCCGTGGGCCTCGTCGTCGTCCTCGGTGAGCAGCATGCGCCTGTACTGGTACATGGGGCACCGAGCAGGGTGATCTCCCGTCTCGGCCTCCGCTATCTTTCGCTCCACCAACTCAGGTACGTCCGATGTGTAGATGGCGGTCAGGGGCTGGGACGACGACATCTTGGCGTCCCCGATCAACCCGGGAAGCATCCTGCCGTGCACCTGAGCCGGCTTCGGGTACCCCAGTCTCCGAGCGACGTCCCGTATGTGTTTAGCTCGGATTAAAAGAATCAAAATTTAACTTAATTCTATGTAATTAATGCTATCACTTTCGTGGAAATGTCAAAATAAGTATCATGGTGGTGTTAACTTAACATGCATGATCATCGAGCTAAACACATACGACGTCCCTATTTATTCTCCAGTACGGGTCTTGGTCTACACCCGCGGGCACCAAGCAAGGCACAGGCTCTCCAGCTCTCTCAGACTCGAGGAAGCAGGGAGCCGCCTGCATCGCGGGGAAGAACCTCTTCCCAGGCTGGAGTCGTCGCCGAACCCGAAGGCAGCCCTCATAGTGGAGCAGGTGATGCCTCGGGCTATCTTCAGCGCCAGCGGGTAGAGCTCCGACGCGTGCCTCGTGTTGATTATGAACTCTATGTTCTCAGGGTCGAACCCCAACGCCATGACGTCCAACGCGTTCTCCAGCACCCAGTGGCCCGAGAACTCCTCGTCGACGTCGTCTCTGATGAGCAGCCTCTCGTCGTCGGTGAACTGGAATAACAGCTTCGAGCCGAAGGCTTCCTGCAGGTGTCTCGTGAACGTCCACGGGACGAGGTGCCCTAGGTGAGCCGGCCCGGCGGGCCCCCTCCCTGTGTACAGCACGAACCTTCCGCCGCGTTTATGGTGATCCAGTATGGCGTCTAGGTCCCTGTGGCTGTAGAACACGCCCCTCCGGAGCATGTAGTGGAGCCTACCCGTGTGCTCCCTGATCCGTTCAAGCAGTTCTGGGGTTATGGGCTCTGTGCCAAAACGCTCCATGAGCCTGTCGTAGTCGATCTCCCCCTTTACCTCCCAGGGGGTTACGACTGAGGCTCCTTTATGCGTCACAATAGAGTGTCGTCACCTCACTCCATGGGCTTTATGAGGAAGTCGTCTAGGACTTCCTTTGCCTTCTCACGCTTCTCCTGGAAGTCAGCGAGAAACGCCTTCACCCGCTCCGCCAGCTGCTTCTTACACTCGCCGCAGAGGAGGGAGCCGGACTTGCAGGCCGCCTCTCGCTCTCTCAGATTCTCATCGTCCTCTTCGAAGAGGAAGTAGTAGTAGGCGTAGACGTTGCACACCTCGGGGCGGCCGCCCAGCCGCTGCTGCTCCTCCACGGTGTCCCTGCCGCCTGTGAACGCGCTCATCACCTTCTCTGCCGCCACCTCCGGCGGGTCCGTGGTGAATATGGCGGTCTCGGGCTGGCTGGCGCTCATCTTGCCTCCCTCGGCGAGCCCCGGTAGAAACTTGGCGTGTATCTGAGCCGGCTTGTAGTAGCCCAGCTTCTCCGCGATGTCGCGGGTAATCCTCCAGTACGGGTCCTGGTCGATGGCCGCCGGTATCAGACACGGGATGTTCCTGCCCTCCCTGTCCGACTGGAGGAAGCACACCATGGCCTGGAGGGCCGGGTGCCAGATGGCGCCGATGTTGTCGCTGTTCTTCAGGCCGAACACCGCCTTGACGGTGCTGAAGGTTATCCTCTTGGCGACCTTGAGGCCCAGCTTGTAGATGTGTTGTATGTGGTCCGAGTCGCTTATGATGTGCGTCTTCTCCGGGTCCAGCCCGCACGCTATCACGTCCAGCGAGTTATCATAGGTCAGCCCTATCGCCTCCTCCAGGGTCAGGTCTTCCCTGTGGAGGAACTTCTCGTCATCGGTCATCTGGAAGTAGAGGTCGGCGTCGAAGGCGTCCTGCAGGTACTTGCAGAAGAACCAGGGCAGCAGGTGGCCCAGGTGGACGTGCCCTGAGGGCCCCCGGCCAGTGTAGAGGCCCACCCTGTTGCCTTTTTCGTACTCGTCCAGCCACCAGTCCGTGTCCCTGTGGCTGATGTATACTCCCCTCCGGAGCTGCATGTGCATATAGCCGGCGTGCTTGGCGATGCGGTCGGCGATGCTCTGGGTCATGGGCTGGACGCCGAACTGCTCTATGATCTTGCCGTAGTCGATGTCGCCGGTGACCTCCCAGGGCGTCACCACCATCTTCTGTCTTTCTTGGTCTGTCATGCCTTGGTCTCTCCATATAACTTCAGCGTTGTCGCTGGCATGATTTCTCTGTCGGGACTAGGGTGGTGCTTAGAAGTGGGTTCCTCCGCTAGGAGGAGGCTGTCCAGTCCGAGTGATACACACTCATTTCCCTGTCTCCGTACAATGAAAGGTGCCTGAGGCTTTTAAAAAGGTATTCGTCACCCGGCGATGCGCTTGTACATGGAGACCCGGTCAACGTACTCGCCGCGGTACTTGATGCCTCCAGGCAGCCTGCCATACTCACGGTAACCCAGCCTCTCGTAGAGCCTCACCGCGGGGCTGACTCCGTAGACCTCAAGGTACAGTATCTCGACGCCGATCTTCCTTGCCTGGTTCTCCAGCTCCATCATCATCATCATCGATCCCATGCCCTGGTTCCTGTACTGTTTTTTAACGAAGACGCCCAGCCCCGCCGTGTGTCTGAGGCGTCCGCTCCTCTTCCTCGCGTTGGACTGCCCCACCGCTTTCCCGTCTGCCTCAGCTATAACCACCACGGCTCGGCCGCTCTCCACGGACTTCATCATCTCGGCATGGCTGTCCACCTGCTGCTGTCGGGTTCTCTTAGAGTCGCCCCCAATCATGGCCTCCTCCTCGATCAGCTCGTTGTGCAGTTCAAGCAAATCGTCTATGTCGCCCCACCGGGGTGGCCTGAGGACGACCCTGAGCCCCTTCTCAGAAGTAACCTCCTTGAAGAATGTTCTCGCCCCCGAGTCACTTTGATTTTTAGTTATATAAAACTAGGATGAGTAAACATCCTTGACCATGTATAGAGCATCTACGTACTCTCCTTTGTACTTGATCTCCCCCGGGACGCGGCCGACCGCCCTGTACCCCCTGTTCTCGTAGACGTGGATGGCTCTGTCGTTGATGGCGAATACCTCCAACTTTATCTTTTTCGCCCCAAACTTGGCTGCGTGCTTCTCCGCCTCCCCCATGAGCTCTTGGCCTATGCCCACGTCCCTGTAGCCCCGCTTCACGGAGATGCCCAGGGTGCCCACGTGGCTCTTCCTTCCGGAGCCCAGCGCGACCTCGCACTGGCCCACCATCCTCCCATCAACCTCGGCGACTACCCTGACGTGCCTACCCTTCTCCATGTTGGAAAGGGCGCGTGCGAGCCAGTCCACCTCCTGCTCCCGGGTCTGCTTGACCTCCATGAGTATCATGGCCTCCTCCTCTACGAGGCTGTTGATGAAATCAAGCATGTCGTCAAGGTCCTCCCACGTGGGGGTCCTCAAGACGACTCTCCTGCCGTCCCTGGCCTCGAACTCCCTTAGGATGGTTCCCGCCTTCATGTCTGACCTTGAATAGAAGAAAAAGGCGTATTAAAGGCTAGCTCAGGCTTCTAAAATGTCCAGAAGGGCCTGCTCCAAGGTCTTACCCTCGGGCGGGTTCTCTATGATCTCGTCGATAACTTCGTCGTTCATGTCCATAACGACTATGTGCGGTATCTTGATCACGTCGAAATCGTTTACCTCTGGCGGGCTCGGTGGTATATTCCAACAATTGCCGTTCTTCGCGTCCCTCATGAGGTGGCCGAAAACCCTGACCTCTAGCCCCGCCTCTCGGTGGAGCAACGCCAGTATGGGGACGTTCCTGTGGCAGTCTGGGCACCACTCGGCGCTGAACACCACCACGACGACCCTGCCAGAGTGGCACCGTATCTTGTTGACTGCCTCCTCGTCAAGCAGGTAGGTCTCGTATTGCTCGTGTAGACTCGGCGCCTTCTCCCTGCAGGTCTCCACGTACCCCAGCACCGGCTCAGAAGCCGCCCTGATCTTGTCCAGATCGTGCATCGCTTCGGTAGCGGAACCGGCTCATATAAACCAGTAGAAATGTTGTAGACGCCGTAGACCTATAAACCAGTATATACTTTCTACTCTATTTGAATCATTGTGATGAAGAATCTCCGCCTCGTCTTTGTGATCCTACTTTTTTCCATGCTCATGGCGCCGCCCGTATACGCGGAGGAGGATCCCCCGAACGTCATACTCATCTCCTTCGACGGGTACCAGAGGAACCACCTATGGGAGCAGCTTGACGCCGGCGAGATGCCCAACTTGGAGCGGCTGATGGAGACGGGCGTCTACCTTGAGCTCAACCAGATAGACTACCTGACCCAAACCAAGACGGCTCACGCCCAGATGCTGTCGGGCTACCAGGCCAACGTGACCGGTGTCTACGCCAACGGATTAGTCTTCCATCCCCTTCCAGCTGGGTACACTTATCTGGAGAGGGCCGAGAGCCACTTCGGACGCGGGAACGTGGCCACGGGCTTCATCTCGGGCAAGACTCATAACATCGCCCCGGTTTTCGCCGACATGGAGGGGGTGGATTACGTGTCCACCGTGGACGAGTACCTCGAAGACAATGCCGGCGGGACAGGAGAAAAGTTCTTGAGATTCATCGACGACCACCACCAGGAACACTTCGTAGCCTTCTTCCACACCGCCGAGCCCGATAAGATTGGCCACCTCTACGGCGAGAACAGCCAGGAGTACCACATGGGCGGGCTACGGTGCGACAGGTACCTCGGCCTAATACTCGACAAGCTTGAGGAGTATGGAATAATGGACGAGACGCTTGTCTACGTCTGCACCGACCACGGCTTCCTCGAGGACGGATACAAGCACCCTCACGAGCCGCTCATATGGCTGGTATCAAACGACCTCAGACTCAAAGCCAACGTGAACGAAAACCGTCTCTTCATACCTGACATAGCAGCCACGTTGTACAGATCTCTTAACATAGAAGTCACCGAGCCGCCGCTGAGGGGCTACCCGCTACAGGAGCCCCTGCCCCCGGAGGCGGAGAAGAGGATGCCGGTGTGGGAGGACACTGAGCCGCCTGAACTACGGCTAGAGCCAAAGCCCTCCTGGTCAATACCCGAGCTTGTTTGGACTGTGAGTGACAACCTCGGCCTCACCAAGACGTATGTGGTCGCGGAGAAACATGGAGTGGAGTACTGTAACGGCTCCGTGGGGGAGGTCCTATATGAGTCTGATCACATACCCGGCTTGGAGGCGGAGTTCAGGTACCGCCTAGACATGCAGTTAAACGAAGAAATATACGACATCACCGTCTACGCGTTCGACAGAAAAGAGAACATGGCATCCACGACGATCACGGTCGGGACGGACACGCTGCCCCCGGTCATCGGCTCAACAAGCTTCAGCGACGACCAGGTATTCCACAACGACTACAACCTATGGATCGTCGTCACCGACAATGCTGGGCTGTCCTGGGCCGAGGTGCTGCTCGACGGAGACCAGGTGGAGTCACTTGGGTTCAATGGCACGAAAATGGCTCATGTGAACCACTTACTCGACGTGTCCGAGGTCCCCAACGGCGTCCACACGGTAACCGTCTCTGTATGCGACGTCAACGGGAACGCCGTGGAGCAGTCATACACGTTGACGGTAGATAGTCCCGGCTTCCTTTACCGGTTAACCGTCCGTATCCTGGTGTTCTTCGACAACCTATTCTCCACGCTTTCAGGCGGCTAACCCCGGGACCCGTCCGCGCCGCCTGTGAGCAACGCGTCGGCGAAAGCCTCTGGGAGGCCCGCCTCCCTTATCTCGTCGGCGACGCTCAGCACCGGGTACTCCACCCGCCTGAACTCGGCATCTATACCGTCGGCGACGGTGATCAACGCGTAGCAGGCCCGGGGATCTCCGTCTTTGGGCATACCCACGCTGCCGTCGTTGATCACGTGGACCCCGTCCACGACCCTGTGGTAGGGTTTGTGGGTGTGGCCGCACACCAGAACGTCCACTTGAAGGGGCTCCAGCATCCTCCTGAGGCTCGCCTCGGGCCTGTCCTCGTAGAGATACTCGTTGACCCTGCGGGGGCTGCCGTGCACGAGGAGCAGTCTCCGCCCCTCCGCCTCGACCGTTATCTGCTTCTCCAAGCCGCGCAGGTACTCCTTGTTTGCCTCTGTCACCACACGCGTCGTCCAGTCTATGCTCGCCTGGCCATCCGCCTTTTCTCCCTTGGTGATGTAGGCGCAGCCACAGTCGCCCCGCTCGTATGCGACGCCGTCGTCGTAGTTGCCCATCACAGGGGGTATCTCCAGTTCCTTCAACATTGATACCACCTCGTTGGGCCTCGGGCCGTAACCCACGAGGTCGCCGAGGCAGTAAACCGCGTCGGGTCTCTGCTCTCTGACGTCAGCTAGCAGGTTCCTCAGTGCCTGTATGTTGGAG
>CAZBUI010000087.1:0-8524 GCA_964495055.1 uncultured Candidatus Bathyarchaeia archaeon
CGATCTGCATTTGAGGAACGCCTGACGCTATTCACGAACAAACCGACAGAGAGGTACATCAAGTTTTTAACCACCTTTCTTTAAGCCTAAATGAAAGTAATGGGCCTGCCGCAGATATACATGCGTCTCATCAAAGCCTCTGAGAACACAAACTGGAAGCTGCCCCTAGGCTTGGCGACTTCCCTCGCCCTCATAATAACAATATACACGTTCAGCGCCCAGGTGACCAACGCCTCCTATCAGCCCAGCGAGTACCTCAAAGAACCGCCTCCGACAACCACGGGCCAATACGGAAGTCCCTTCGACTGGATAAAAGGACTAAGCTACCTGGGCCTGATAACGACGATAGGCTTGCTGTTGTTCAGGTACCTGATGACTCTGCCCTGGTTCAGCACGTTCGTGAAATCGCTGAGAAATAGGCTCTAGCGTCTCCTGAAGCGGTCTTCCCTGACGTAGAGTATCCTCTTCTTGTAGTTGGACCTGTTCCTTTTCTTTGGAGTGGGGCTCTTTTTCGGTACGCCGTCGATCTTGGGGGTCTGAGCCCTCACCTTTCCCGCCTTAGTTAGGGAGCCGTGCGTCGGCAAATCTAATCACTGCCAACCCTTACAAAACAGACTATTTTAAACCTTGTGGAGAGAACGGCGCGTCGTGGCCAGGCACCACCAACGCGGGGTTCAGTTCCCTTATCTTCCTAAGGCTGGCCACGGCGACGTCGGCCTCAAGATTCTTGGTGACAACGCTGGGCGGCCTCAGCTCCAGCAGGTCTTCCTTAACGATGGCGGCGTCCCCCACCAGGGCGACGAGCCCGTCCTCGGTGTCCACGAGGGTCGATACGCTCCCCGGGGTGTGGCCCACCGTCTCTATTATCCTCACGTTTTGGGAAACTCGGGTCTCTCCCTTGAAGCTCTTCACGTCCATGATGCCCATGAACGCCTCGGTGAACTCGGGCCAGTAAAGCCTGTCACAGAAACTGATCTCGTCCTCGTGGACGTAGAGCGCCCTGCCCTTGAACATGTAGTTGGCCTCTATATGGTCGTAGTGGCAGTGGCTGTTGATGACCACGTCTACGTCGTCGGGCTCAAGCCCGAACTCCTCCAGCCTCATCTTAAGGGTGCCGTACCTGCCCAGCTGCAGTATCCCCGGGTCGTGGACGATGTTTAGGTCCCCGTCCCGTATGAGGACCGTGTTGGTGCTCCCCAAGCTGAACACCTTGCCCCCGTAGACCTCGTTCACCGTCTCCTGAGGCATCGGTGTGAGGGGCCACCTGACGCTGAGCACGGGGTGCCCCCTGTGGAGGCCCACCCTGTGGTAGAAGCAGTGAATCAGAACGTCCATCTTCGCTTTCAAGAATCCATCACCCGGACTCCGGGTGAAACATATGACTCGGAGAGCTTATCACGGTTTCTTTCCACGAGAGCCCAAGGGTTAACTGATACCAAGTCCAGAGACTCCTCCTCGCCTAGCCCGATGAGGCTCATCAACGCGGCCAGGGACCTCGGGTCCCTCATGCCGTGGACGGAGGACGCCCCGCTTGAGAGCACCATGGGTACGTCGTATCTACGAGCGTTAACGATCTCTTTTCTAAGCTGCTTGATGAGGTAGCCCAGCGTATCTGGGTCTTGGGTTAGCAGGTCGCCGGCCACCACCTCGCAGAGGCACCCGCTTTCACCCGCCGCCGCGGCGTTCTGTCTGTCAAGCCACACGGTCCTCCTCCGTGAGGGGCTCCCCGGGAACCTCAGCAGGTCTACCCTTGGGTCTCTTGCTGCCTGACGGGCCACGCCCTTGGACAGACACAAGACCGATACCACCTCGTGTCTAAGCCTCTTCTCCCTGAGTGTTCGCTGCAGCTCTTGCTGGCTCCTCGGCGCGGCGTCAAGCCTAGATACCACGTCTATAGAGGCATCAGACGGCTTATCCCCCACGCAGCCGACGGCAGAGTACCCCAGCTGCCTCGCGTGGTTAAGCATGCCAGTCGTCTCCCCCGGGGCGGGGATTATCTGGAGATCGATGAACCGCCTCACGCCGGATACCTCTCCAGCGACTCTATGTACGTCCTGATCAACTCCAAGTGCTCCGCCTTGTGGGGGAGCCGGAGCCTCGCCTTGACCCTGATGGAGTCGTGACGCTCCAACACTACCTTGCTCGTGTACGCCTTCTGTTTATCGAGCCTCATATAGAGGTTCCTCGATTCGTCGATGTGCTGGGCCAGCCCATCAAGGAGAGACGTTACGTCCAGAGAAGAGAGCCGCTTGATTATGTGTTCAAGCAGTTCAGTGGCCTGCTGCCTGTGCTTCACGTTGAGCTTAAGCACGGTTATGGGGTCCCCGTAGTAGCCCTTCAGCTTGACCGCCTCGAACGCCGGAGGATAGACGTCCGGGGGCAAAAGGTTCAGGACGGCTCTCCTTACCTTGGACTCGTCCTCCGTCGCGTGTACCAGCGCCGTCAACTCAACTGTGTGAACCATCCTATCCATATACACTCCTCCCTTCAATGACTGTCTCTCTGTACGGGAGACGGGCTCCGGCTTTTACATATACCGTGTCGGACACCGATATTTAGGTTCAACCCGTGGAGGGGTAACCCTTTTCTAGTGTGCGCTTCTCTGAACCATGGGCGGTCGTAGCTCAGTGGACAGAGCACGGGTCTTCGGAACCCGGGGCCGCGGGTTCGAATCCTGCCGACCGCGCCAAACCACAGAACCAATGGCCCTCCGAGCACAGTAAGCCTCCAACCTTTAACGTCGATAGATCGATCAGTTCCCATGATCCCGGAAACCCACATGATCCGCCCCGTGTGGGCGGAGATAGACCTGGACAGGCTAGCTCACAACGTCCGCGAGGTGAGACGAGTGACCCCGCGCTCGTCAAAGATAATGGCGGTCGTCAAGGCAGACGGCTACGGGCATGGAGCCGTCAAGGCGTCAAAGGTGTTCTTGGTGAACGGCGCTGATCGCCTCGCGACGGCTACTCTAGGCGAGGCCGTGTAGCTTAGACGCTACGGGGTCGAGGCTCCCATCCTCGTGAGGGTATGTCCCTGAGCATCTCTATCCCCAGCTCCTTAAACACGGGGTCTCGGTTGCCATTTACCGCCTCGACCACGCCGAAGCCCTGAGCAACTCGGCGGTCAACGCGGGGCGTGAGGCAGTCGTGCATGTGAAGGTGGATACGGGCATGGGGTGGCTGGGTTTCGGCGTCGATGAAGCCGCCGACGCGGTCATTGAGATCGACGGTCTCCCAGGGATCGCGGTAGAGGGAGTGTTCACGCATTTTGCCGTCAGCGACGAGGCGGACAAATCTTACACAAGAGGCCAATTCGGTAAATACATGAGTATAATCGATGAGCTGGATGACAGGGGATTCGACGTCCCCGTTAAACACGTGAGCAACAGCGCCGCCATCATAGACATGCCCGAGTACAGCCTGGATATGGTGCGCCCCGGCATCATGCTGTACGGCATCTACCCCTCGCCGCACGTGGACCATCAGAAGGTGGGCCTCCTCCCAGCCATGACCCTGAAGGCCAAGGTATCCCACGTTAAAACGACCCCACAGGGAACGGGTCTGAGCTACGGCCTCACCCACGTCACCGACAGGGAGAGCAGGATAGCCACGCTCCCCGTCGGGTACGCAGACGGCTATCGCAGGGGCCTGAGCAACGTTGAAGAGGTGGCGGTCCATGGACGTCGGGCTCCAGTAGTCGGGAGAGTGTGCATGGATCAATGTCTGATGGATGTGACGGACGCAGGAGGGGTGGACGTTGGCGACGTCGCGACGCTTTTCGGAGATGGCTCAGACGGCGCCCCCACGGTGGATGAGGTGGCGTGCCGGCTCGGGACCATCGCCCATGAGGTGACATACGGCGTAGGTAGAAGAGTGCCAAGAGTATACATTAAGAGAGGCGAAGCCGTAGCGGTGAGAGACCTCCTAGAACCTTCCTAGGATCGGCTTCTACGTCGCCTAGGCTTCTTTCTCGGCTTGCCCTGCCCGCTGCGTTCTCCGAGAAAGAGGGCCTTATGAGTAGACGCATCTTCGTCTCCACGGGTTCTCACAGAAGCGAACGGGGAATCCACGGGTCCGAAGATGTCGAACACGGTGCCAACCCGATTCCCTTTCCCGTCATATACCGGCTCACCTATGCGAGTTTCCGTCTCCAGCTTGACTATTAGGTTGCCGCTGCTACCTGAACGGTGAAGCACGTCGCCAAGCTTAGCCTTGATCTTCACCGCTTCATCTCCTCGGATATGTCCATGATTATCTGGGTCTTATGGCCCTTCTTATCTACGAGAACCATCCCGACAGGTCTCCAGGGTTGTTTGCTGTACCTCGCCGCGGGCTCAAGGATCGGGTTAAGCCCGAGCCTCCTGGCCGCTTTCTCGATTTCCTCTGCATTGGGATCCTTAACAGCCTTTTCTCGGGGGACTCTCCTCCCCTCTCCCCTGCTGTAATCGGCGTCGAAGTAAACCGGCCAGATACGGAGTTTACCCCTTCCCCTCAAGGCTGTTCACATAGGTTTGCCGGGTCCCGGCTAAGAAGGTTACTCTTCCTCGACGACGGCGTTGAGGGCGCCGTCCTGACCCGGCCTGGAGACGATCCTGGCGAGGCCCTTCTCGGTGCGTATGATGGTGCCTTTGGTGATGACGCCTCTCCTGTTGTAGTCCGCCTTGGCTGGGTTCCTGATTACGTCTGTTATCTGCAGCCGTTCGGTCTTGCCTGTAGCGGGGTTGCTGACGTTAACCGTATCGGCCTTCACCAGCTTGACTTTCTCTATCCTGGCCCTGCCCTTGACTATCTTTCTCTTGGTCTCACCCAGCGTCGTCTCGACGGGGTGCCTCCCCTGCTCGTGTATGCGCTTGGATCGGTAAGCTCGTTTCCTGCCGCCGGTCTTCTTGCGTTTTGTGAGGTTGTCGTGCCACGCCAACGTGTTTTCCTCTCGTTCTAGCAGTATGAATTGAAGGGGGTATAAAAACGCTGGGGTCAGCACGCATATCTCTAAGCACAGCATCTCGACGAGGTCGGCCGCCGCTGATAAGATTATATTAACTCGGTAAAAGTAATTGGTGATAGGTCTATCGAGTTCAAAACGGCTTTGGCTTTATCAGATATTCTCAGCCTACAGCCTCTATGTACGTAGATCTTCTCTAAGACGCCGTTCTTGGTGAGGCTTCTGCGCTGCCTCTCAGTGAAAAACGCTGTCGCTTTCTTGCCGCTGTCTATCATGTACAACTCATGGGCGTAAAACCTGACTATGTTTCTAAAGCTCTGCTCCACTTCATACGACACTATCTCACCTTGACGGCAAGTCCGAGGCTATGATAATTATAAGAGACTTCTAAAAATAAAAAGGAGTGTATATTAACTGATCGAAAAACTCATCGGCACCCCCATCAACATGCGTTCACAGCAGAATCGAACGACCTGAGGTCAAACACATGATAACACGTTTAGCTGTCTGCCTGTTCAAGATAATGTGTTTTCTATTTTAAACGAATAATTCTTTAGACAAGACCAAATATCATCGTTCCTCTGGTTTGAAAAAAGGAACATGACAAAGCTTTATTGTCATCAAATGTGTTAACAAAATGAGGGTTCTAGTGCCTCACAAGGCCCACACTGCCAGTTCATCCTAGATGAATCGGAGGAAATATGCCCAAACTGCAGCACATACTTAAAGGAATTCGATAAAGAGGCTGATTCAGAGCGGTTCACGTTTTCTTTCTTCCTGACGGATGCCTTCATGAGCATCTTCAGGCCTGAAGCCATAAAACTAGAGCCGGACGAGGCTGTCTACAGGAAGAGACCTTACAAGCCGCTTCATAGGTATCTAATCCTGCTGAAGTCATGGTCTGCCTAGGGCTGTCGTTAGGCTATGGGAACACCTGGATGAGGAACATCGGCTTCACCGTCGCCAGCTTCGCGACGCCGCTCATATACATGTACTGGATGACGCAGAACGACAGGTACGAGCCGGAGCCGAAGACATTAGTGGCATACCTCTTCGCGTGGGGATGATCGCCGGCATAATCTCCACGTACTTCAACCCTATGATAGCAGAGTACATAGGGATCGGGGGAGCGGCGTTCATAGAGGAGCCCCTCAAGCTGCTGGAGCTGTACCTCATGACCACCGGCAGGAAGACCGGTTACGAGACGAACAACCACCTCGACGGCATGGTCTGCGGGGCCGCGGCTGGGGCGGGCTTCGCCGCGCTGGAGAACATATACTACATCAGCAACATGATCGTGAAGCAGGGGAGCCTCCTGCTGTCCGCGATACTGTTCAGGGCCACAACCTCCTTCTGCCACATAGCCTGGACTGCGACTGCCGGACGGTCGTTGGGGTTGGCCAGAGCACTAAAAGGATGGATACACTGGACCGGCTTCATCCCAGGGCTCCTGATAGTAGTCCCGCTGCACTTTTTCTGGAATAGTTTCCCCCTGATGCCGAGGGGATGGTTCATTCTCCCAGTAACCATCCTGATACTTTATAGAGAAGTGGATATGGCGCTGAAGGACGAACTGCGTTGGGGCTACGAGACCTTGGCCCCCGATGAAGCTTAGATCCAGGGGTTAACGTTATTTTAACGAGACTATATTTAATATCCGAGTTAAAAACAACTTTATTTCATTAATAAATCTCGAAATAATAAAAAAGTAATCCTAATGATTGGGCCGCGTATCACGGGATAAATCGTTTTTTAAATGTATTATTCTTACATATCGATTATATAGCGGTATTGTATATAATATTGCATAGAGAATATTGGGGCTTTTTAGTGAAATGGCTTTAAAAATAAATTCGGATTGGCTTGACACCGAGGTAGAGCTGGTTAAGATGCTTCACGGCGTAAAATTCTCCAAGTACGACGACGAAAACCGCACCGCCGACTTTAAGTCAAGACAGGGGGGCGATAAAATCGTCAAGGTGTTCATCGGCAAGGATGGAAAGATCGAGAAAGCGAACCTCGAATCGGTGAAACACATTGTCTCCGAGTACGATGAGGCAGAGTACGGTGACATAATCCTCATGGCGGAACAGTACACGCCCAGCGCGGTAGACTACGTAAACCGGCAAGACAACTTCACAATCGTGACGCCGAAGACGAAGATGAAGATTGGCATACCTGAACTGCTTTCCGCCATCCAGAGCCTGACCATGAAGCTCTGCATAAGGAGATGCGGGAAGGTTCCGGAGACCGAGGACGACTGTAAAGGATACGAGAAAGGCAAGCTCGTGTGCCCCGTCCGCTGCATCAGCGACAACGCGGACTTCCACGCCGAGAGGGGCTGGGTGAGGCAGCTGAGGATCGATTTCGAGAACTTGGTTAAGGTCGAAAAGGCAGGCCAGTAGGGGACTGTACATGTACTGGCTCAACGTCGATTTCCTCACCAACATCTCCAAGCTCCACGAAGAAGGGTGCAGGTACTGTAAACCGAGGGACTCCTTGGCTAAAGACCGTGGCAGGCTGGGGCGGGACGGCGGCTGGCTTCCATTCAACTCTGTCGAGGAAGCCAAGAAGTACCACGACGATAACCTGGATAAGATGATTTGGCAGCCCTGCAAGGTCTGCTTACCTGGAAAGGATAAACTGTCCATTTGAGAGTAACATTGAGGCAAACAGTATTAACGCAGACTAGGAGTTACAGACCGTACAAGTCTTCAAGGCCATCGTATCTAGGAAGTTTTCTCTATAGAACTCCATGGCCTCCTTCAGGAACAGGTATAAGGGAATAGTTAATGCCTTGGAAATAAATCTATGATTTCTAGCTGCTTGCGGGGACTGCTATTTCTTGAGCCTCGGACTGGGGGACGTAGTTGCAGTAGTCTCGGCATTTTATCCTCACCCTCATCCCGGCAAGCTCGTACTCGACGCAGTTCGTGCACTGGAGGCACCTGAACCCCGTCAAAGGGCCTTTCATCACCAATTTTTCCTCTTTCTTTTTCATATGACTCGTCTCTTCTTTTCTAGATATATTTTCTGTGCTCAGCGCACGAGACGCAGTAGTAGACCGTGGTCTTGCCTGAGTGCATGCGGGCGCCCTGCTCCTTCAGAATCTTGATCAGCTGCCTGTTGAGAGGCAGATCGAACCTGCGTTTCGCTATGGCCTTGTCCCTAGGCACCTTGGCCCCGCACGCTGAGTATATTACCGTTCTGGCTCTACCGCTCTGGCCTTTTTTCCGCGTTATCCCTGAACTCACTTCTATCTCACCGCCTTCTGGGCCTTGCCCAGCACGAGGAGCTTCAGCGGCACGCCGTTGACTTGGCTCACCTTGTAGCGCACCCCGGGGATGTCGCCCATGGACCTTGACCGCGGCCCGTGGATGCCCTCGATGGTGACCTCGTCGTGCTCGTCTATGTAGTTGAGGGCGCCGTCGCCGGGCAGGAACGCGGTCGCCAGCTTGCCGTTCTTGATTATCTGCACCCTCACGCACTTCCTTATGGCGCTGTTGGGCTGCTTGCTCTCGATGCCCACCTTCTGCAGCACTATCCCCCTGCCCATGGGTGCTCCCTCCAGGAGGTCCTTCTT
>CAZBUI010000088.1:0-8500 GCA_964495055.1 uncultured Candidatus Bathyarchaeia archaeon
GGTTGAGGTCGCTGGCGTCCACCTCGCGCCGGATGGTGTTGAGCCCGAAGTCTCGTTCGTACTGGGTCTTCTTGATTATCTGGAATATCTTCTTCACGTACATGGAGCCGCTCTTCTTGCCGAGGCTCAGCACGTGGGGCCAGTCCTCGGCCGTGAGCCTGGACGGGTTTATGCCTATGGGGTAGACCCGTGTGCCGTAGTCCTCCTCGAACTTCCCTCGTTCGTTCTTGTACACGAAGGGGTCCACGAATATCCTGAAGCTCCTCCTGTCTATGACCCGCCTGGGCTCCACGCCGTAGCCCAGGCGCAGAGCCGCGACCTCCTCGGGGTTCCTGTTGGCGTCTATGATGCTCCAGAACTCGCTCCTGAGGTCGTCCCGAGGCTTGTGGAACACTATTATGGTGGCGGGTTTCCTGACTTGGCTTATGCCCGGGATCGTCGTGGATAGCAGCATCTCGCTGACCACGCCTATGGTGTACCCCTTCCCGCTGCCCTGTTTACCGCAGACGAAGACGATGTGGGGCTCGTTCAGGTCCACGGCCACCAGCTCCCCCGACGCCTTTCCGATGAGCCCCCACTGCTCGGGTATCCTGTCACTTCCAAGAAAAACGTCCGGCAGAACACCGCTGCTGGCAGCCGATATGGCCTCTGGCTGCATGGCGGCTGGGAAATATGCCTCGTTTTCGTGTACAGGTTCATCGGCTGGTGGGGTTACATCAAAGAAGAGAACGGGCTCATCTTCATATCCGCCTGTCTCGACGCTCTGATCGATGCAAGGCTCCAGAATGGGCTCCGCATCAGCCATCTCTGTGGGTTCTCCGTTGCTGGGATGGGCCATGAGGGTGACTCTCAGGAGGTACAGTATCACCGCCAACGGGAACGAGATGAGGCATGCGTTGAGGATGACCCCGCCGCTCAAGAGCCCCAGAAGGGGATTCCACCTCCAGGGAGAGATGAGGCTCAGGTCGCTGTACAGGAACGAGTCCAGCAGGACGTGGCCCCAGACGCCGACCAGAGACGCCGCTAAGTACCCCTGAAAGCCGCCGCCCTGAGGCAGCCTGATTCTCTCCATGTGCCGGGAAGTGCTTCCCCTGATGAGGTACATCAGCACGGCCACGGCTACGCCCACGAGCGTGCCTATGGTTAGGCTGTGGTAAGTGCCGTGGAGAGGCCGGGGGAGGCCCAGTAGGATGACTGTGAGGGGCTCAAGGTCGAGCACAATGGAGGACACTAGCATGGTGGGGGCATCCAGCAACGGGTACAGTAGTAGGGCTACCAGGAGCGCTGGCCCTATATGAAGGGCGGTAAACGGCATCCAACCCAAAATAAGGGGAAACCAATATAAAAGGTAGGGAAAGCCTGGGCTACTCTCTCATGTATCTGTCGATGGTTGCCGCCGCCGTCTTGCCGGCCCCCATGGCGCTTATGACCGTCGCGGCGCCGGTGGCAACGTCGCCGCCCGTGTAGACGCCCTCTATGGTCGTAGCCATGGTCTCCTCGTCGTGGATGATGGTCCCCCACCTCGTGACCTCAAGGCCTTCGGTGGTCTGCTGTATTATGGGGTTCGGGCTCTGACCTATGGCGATGACCACAGTGTCCACCGGCATCCTCCACTCTGACTTCGGTATAGGGACGGGCCTCCTGCGGCCTGACTCGTCGGGCTCGCCCAGCTCCATCCGGATGAGCTCGACCTCCCTGACGTTGCCGCGGCCGTCCCCGATGAACCTTACAGGGTTGTTGAGCAGCGTGAAGACGACGCCCTCCTCCTCGGCGTTCTCCACCTCCTCATGCCGCGCCGGCAGCTCCCCCATGCCCCTGCGGTAGATTATGTGGACCTCCTCGGCTCCCAGCCTCAGGGAGGATCTGGCCGAGTCCATGGCTACGTTGCCGCCGCCGATGACCGCCACCCTCTTGCCTATGTTGATGGGGGTGTCGTACTCGGGGAACCTGTACGCCTTCATAAGGTTGGTCCTGATGAGGAACTCGTTGGCGCTGTAGATGCCGCTCAGGTTCTCCCCGGGTATGCGCAGGAACCGCGGCAGGCCCGCGCCGCTGCCTATGAACAGGGCGTCGAAGCCGTTGTCCAGCAGCTCCCCGACGGTGTACAGCTTCCCTACCATGCTGTCTAGATGGATCTTGACGCCGAGCCTCTTGATGTACTCGACCTCCGCCTGGACTATCTCCTTGGGTAGCCGGAACTGGGGGATGCCGTACATGAGCACGCCGCCCGCCGTGTGCAGGGCCTCGAATATCTCCACCTCGTGCCCCATCTTCGCTAGCTCGGCGGCGGCGGTGAGCCCCGCCGGGCCTGCTCCGATTACTCCGACCTTGAAGCCCGTCGGCTCAGGCGGCTCAGGGATCTCGATGCCTTTCTCTCGTTCGTAGTCGGCCACGAATCGTTCGAGGCGCCCAATCTCGACGGGCTGGCCTCTGATGCCCAATATGCAGTACTTCTGGCACTGGTTCTCCTGGGGGCAGACCCTGCCGCATATCGCGGGGAGGGCGTTGGTCTCCTTCACCTTCCAGGCCGCCTCGATGAACTTGCCCTCCTTCACCAGCTTGATGAAGCCTGGGATGTCTATGTTGACGGGGCAGCCCTTGATGCACTGAGGGTTCTTGCAGCTGAGGCACCTCTCCGCCTCCTTGATCGCCATCTCGCCCGTGTACCCCATCGCAACCTCCAGGAAGTTGTGGATCCTCTCGTCGGGGGCCTGCTTGGGCATCTCCACGGCGGGCTTGTCGAAGGCCATTAGTCTGCCTCCCTGTTGTGCACGACCATGGCTATCTTCTCCTGGGGGTTGTAGACCCTCATGCGCATGATGAGCTCGTCGAAATCCACCTGGTGGCCGTCGAACTCGGGGCCGTCCACGCAACTGAACCGGGTGTCCCCCGCCACGGTCACCCTGCACGCGCCGCACATGCCCATCCCGTCCACCATTATGGGGAACAGGTTCACCCGTGTGGGTATGCCGTAGGGCCTGGTCTTTTCGCTGAGGTTCTTCTGGAGGCTCGTGGGACCGATGGTGAACACGATGTCGAACTCCTCGTTCTCCAGAAGCTCATCCACTAGGCCCATGCCTTCGTAGCCGTAGGAGCGGTCGTCGGTGCAGATGTACGCGTCGTCCGCGGTGGCCTTGACCTCCTCTTCAAGCATGACGTGGTCCTTGTTTCGGAACCCGAACACCGCGACCACCCGGTTGCCCGCCTTCTTCAACGCCTCAATCTGGTAGAGCATGGCCCCCGTGAAGACGCCCCCCGCGACGCACAGTACGGTGCCGTATTTCTTTATCTCGGCGGCGTTGCCAAGGGGGCCGGCGAAGTTTAGAAGCTCGTCCCCCTCATCGAGCATGCCTAGCTCGGTCGAGGACCTTCCTACCTCGGCGAAGTAGATGGTCACGGTTCCTGCCTCGGGGTCTGTGCCGGCGATGGTCATGGGGATGCGTTCACCGGTCTCCTTGAACCTGATGATGACGAACTGCCCCGGCTCCGCCTTGTTGGCGACGGCTGGCGCTTGGACCTCCAAAACCTTGACATTCGGGGTAAGCTCCCTCTTGGACACTATCCTGTACATGTGTTCACCGAGCCGAATCTGAATAAGGAAGCCATACCGATTAATAAAATTGAGGTTCAGGACCGGACAAATTATACAAACCCGGTAAAAACGGGAACATGTTTTACCTAGGCAGCATAAAAAGAGGGAGTAGCTCTACGTCCAGAGCCCCGGCACGTCGCCCCAGATGGCGTCCCACCAGTCCCCCTCGGTCACCGTCTCGCCCCTCACCAGTATCTCCAGCAGGGTCTTCAGGAGCCTGTGGTGTCGCCTCTCGTCCAGAAGAATGGCCTTCAGCAGCAACTCCAGCTTCTCGTTCTCGACGCCGGGCATCTTGGCCTTCAGCTGCTTGATAACCGCCTCCTCCATCTGGATGTGCCTCTCAACCACCTTCTTCTGGAGGTCGAGCTGCTCCTCGTTCAACGTAGCGCTGGACGACGATAGGAGAGCTATCGCCGACCGGTACATCTCCGCGTGCTTCCGCGAGTCCAGCGATATGCCTCTCAGCGCGGTCTTGACAGCCAGGTTGTCGATGTCGTCAATCGCGTCCGCAGCCGACTGGACTATCTTGTTCTCCAGCTCTATCTGGCTCTCAAAGAAATCTATCAGATCATCAGACATGAAACCACTGGGAGAACAGAGAAACGAGAGATTATAAACGTTGAAGTCTAGCCCCGCTTCTTGCCCAGCACGCCGACATAGACGGCGAACTGCTCGACGCCGTCGATCCGCAGGGCCTCGTTCAGGGCGTCGTCGTGGAAGGCTCCTATGGCGCAGACGCCGCAGCCGACGGCCTCGGCCGCTAGGTACAGGTTCTGGCAGACGTGGCCCGCGTCCAGGTGCATGTACCTGTAGCCCCTCTCCCCGTACCTCCACGCCATCCTGTACGCGACGGCCGTCCAGATGAACGTGGCCGCGGACTGCATCACAAAACGCTGGTTGAAGCACGCCTGGGTCACCATCTCCGCTATCCCCGGGTCCATGTTCACCTCCTGGAGGCTGTGCTCGGTCGCTAGGAAGCGATAGAGTCCCCTCCTCAGCCCTTCGACCCTGTTCACCAGCACGTAGGTCTCGAAGCAGTGTCTGGCGCCTGCGCTGGGGACCGTGCGCAGCGTCGCCGGGCGGGCAGTCGCCTCCTTTACTCCCTGGGTGCACCAGAGAAGGTAGCTGAGCTCCTCGAGGCTCAGCGGCTCCTCCTCGCTGTACGCCCTGACGCTCACGCGGTCGTTGATGGCGTCCCAGAGATCCACCGTCTTCCTAGGCGCCTTCTCTGGGTCGGGTAGACGGTGAACGAGTCTGCCCTCAGCTGGGGCCAGCGTCAACGGCGGTTGCGGGAGCCCCTTCACCTGATCAGAACGATCCAGATACTTGTACTTGGTCTTCTCCATGAACTCTCTGCCTGTTCCCTTAACCATCCGTGTTCCACCTACACAAACTAGTGTATAGAGAATGATGTTGCGTTAGTAAATAATCTTAAAGAAATGAGGGGTTTAAGCTAGGTAGCCCATGGCCACCATGGCGTTGGCTACCTTGAGGAAGCCCGCGATGTTGGCGCCTAGGACGTAGTTGCCCGGGTCGTCGAAGAGCTTGGCCGTGTCGTACGACGTCCTGTGGATGCCGACCATGATGCTGTGAAGCTTCTCATCGACCTCCTCCGCGCTCCAGAAGTAGCGCTGGCTGTTCTGAGCCATCTCGAGGCCCGAGGTCGCCACGCCGCCGGCGTTGGACGCCTTCCCAGGCGAGTACAGGATCTTGTTCTCAAGGAAGATGTTGATGCCCTCTAGGGTGGTGGGCATGTTGGCGCCCTCACCGACGGCGATGACTCCGTTGTCCACCAGCTTCTGGGCGTCTTCACCGTCGAGCTCGTTCTGCGTAGCACAGGGTAGCGCGACGTCACACTTGTAGCCCCACGGCTTTCCCTTCTCGACATACTCGACGTTGAACTCGTCGGCGAACTCCTTGATGCGCCCCCTGCGGACGTTCTTCAGCTCCATTATCCAGTCCCACTGGGCCTTCGTGAGGCCATCGGGGACGTAGATGCAGCCGCTGGAGTCGCTCATGGTGACGACCTTGGCTCCCAGCTGGAGGCACTTCTCGACGGCGTACTGAGCGACGTTGCCGGAGCCCGAGACGGTGACGGTCTTACCCTTCATCTCCTCGCCCTTGGTCTTCAGCATCTCCTGACAGAAATATACGTTGCCGTAGCCGGTGGCTTGGGGTCTGATGAGGGAGCCGCCGTAGGTGGGGCCCTTACCGGTGAGCACACATGTTCCGTGGACGTTTGTGATCTTCCTGAAGGCGCCGTACATGTATCCGATCTCACGGGCGCCGACGCCGATGTCGCCTGCGGGGACGTCGACGAACTGGCCTATGTGGCGGTACATCTCCATCATGAAGCTTGTGCAGAAGCTCTCAACCTCTGCGTCCGTCTTGCCCTTGGGGTCGAAGTCGGAGCCGCCTTTGCCGCCGCCCATGGGAAGGCCGGTGAGGCTGTTCTTGAAGGTCTGCTCGAAGCCCAGGAACTTCATCATCCCCAGGACCACCGTGGGGTGGAACCTGAAGCCGCCCTTGTAGGGGCCGATGGCGGAGTTGTACTGGACCCTGTAGCCCCTGTTAACCTGGATCACGCCGTCCCTGTCATTCCAAGGGACGCGAAACTGTATGATCCTCTCGGGCTCAACCATCCTCTCAAGGATCCTGTGCTCCTGGAAGACAGGGTACTTCTCTATCGCCGGTGTGATGTTCTCGAGCACCTCATAGACTGCCTGATGGAATGTCTTCTGAAGCGGATCTCTCTCAACGACGCTGTTATAGATGCTCTCAACGTATTTGTTCAATTTTTCTTCACCTAGTGAATTAAATATCGTCCTCAATCATGCATATCTACTTTTCGAAAAGTATACTAAATATATTGCAGAATAGCGAAAAAATGGTATTTATACCTATCTTGAGACGAAACTTATAACATATGACCTGAGTTGTGGTGTCAGGCTACTGAATTAATAGTATTCAGCTGAGATCATGTATAAAAAGGAAAAAAGAGTTGGTGTTTAGATCCTGCCTAGGAAGCGCATCGCCTCGGCTACTCGGCCGATGGCGAGGGCGTAGGCGCCGCCCCTCAGGGGGACGTCGTACTTGTCGGCCTGCTCCTTCAGGTCGTGGAACGCCTTGACCATGACCCTCTTGAGCCGCTCGTCCACCTCCTCCTCGGTCCAGTAGTAGCCCTGTCTGTTCTGGACCCACTCGAAGTAGCTGACGGTCACGCCGCCTGCGTTGGCGCAGATGTCGGGCACGATTATCACGCCCTTCTCGTTGAGGATCTTGTCCGCCTCTGGTAGGGTGGGGCCGTTGGCTCCCTCGAGGATCAGCTTCGCCTTGACGTCTCCGGCGTTGTCCTTGGTGAGGGCGTTCTGGAGCGCCGCGGGTATGAGTATGTCGCAGTCCACGGTCAGCGTGCCGGCTGAACCGATCTCCTCGGCGCCCGGGAAGCCCGATACCTTGCCGGTTGCGACCTTGTGCTCCTGCACTTTATTTGGGTCGAGACCATTCTTGTTGTAGATGCCGCCCCTGGAGTCGCTGAGAGCGACTATCTTGGCGCCGGCGTTGTGGAAGTTGAAGGCCGCGCTCCTGGCGACGTTACCGAAGCCCTGAATGGATACCTTAGAGCCCTTGATGGGGATGTTGAACGCCTCGGACGCCTCGACGCCGACGAAGTAGACGCCCCTGCCGGTCGCCGTGGACCTGCCCAGGCTCCCCCCGATGCTGAGGGGCTTCGCTGTGATGACGCCGGGTGTAATCCTGCCGATGATCTTGTAGTACTCGTCGATGAACCACGCCATGATCTGGGCGTTCGTCCCCACGTCGGGAGCCGGGACGTCCAGGTCGACGCCTACGAACTTGGCGATCGCCGCGGCGTACATCCTCGTGAGCCTTTCGAGTTCACCTTTTGAGAGGGTCTTGGGGTCGACGTTGATGCCGCCCTTGCCGCCTCCGTATGGGAGGTCGACGACGGCGTTCTTCCACGTCATCCAGGCTGCCAAGGCCATCTCTGTGTCCATGTCGATATCTGGGTGGTAGCGGATACCGCCCTTGGTTGGGCCTCGCGCGTCGTTGTGGTGGATCCTGACGCCCTCAAAAACCTTGACGGTGCCGTCGTCCATCTTCAGGGGCAGCGAGACCTTGAGGATCTCCTTGGGGTGGCTCACGACCTCATAGACTGATGGTTCAAGTCCCATGATGTCACAGATCTGCTTTACGTTGGCGAGCTGTGACTCCCATGGGGTCAACTTTTTAGCCATTGTTGATCATAATCCTTTCAGAAACAACTTTAAATATCTATTCAATTTCGGTAATTTTTTTTAGATAAAATAATTATCGTCTCTGCTGATTTTGAGCTCTTGGCCGTATGGATGAAAGTCATGGATAACGCCTTTGCTTTCGTCTTCATCATATACCGGTGGATAAAGCCGGCGTCCTTCGGGTCTGAAAGAGTATATTTAACACCCGTCATCTCCGAGAAAGACGCGTCGCCCATCAACGTTTATCAGCTGACGCTCTATTCTCCGTTTCACGACAAAATTTTTGATCCCGCATCCCTGCTCTGAGATTCTCTCTACATCAAGACTCGTTAGAGGCATACGGGTCTCCATGCAGCATTTGACGCGGCTCTGAATCTTGCATGGAGTGCCGCTGCTCAGAAGATGCTTCACAGAACAATCCTTCTCGTTTGAATCGAATCCTTCTTTGTCCAAGAGAGGCCCCTCCTCAACATCAATCGTTTTTACCGTTTAATATCGCATATGGGGTTCTTGGTTCGCGAACTCCATACCCCTTTGGCAGGCCTCTGATTCCGCGCACCTGTATGCACATGATATTATATGCAATCACTCGGTTATTCATTATTAATGGCTGAATACGTGAAAAGGGTTCAGTGAACAATCTGATCAAGAG
>CAZBUI010000089.1:0-8475 GCA_964495055.1 uncultured Candidatus Bathyarchaeia archaeon
ATTTTATAAAAAATTATAAAATTTTCCCTAATTATGCATTATATACCACAATATGTTATTTATTTTACCTAATAAACATCAAAAGGGGCATTTCATGCAATATATGTACCAAATAGGGTAATGTACTTCGAGGATAGCAAAACATCTGTTTTTAATGAGATCGCTTAAAATCTCAGGTATTCGACTGAATAAAAAGGGTTATTGTTTAGGGGTCTTCTCCCAGTTATCTTGGGCTATTTCTAGGGGCGGCTGGAGGCCCTCGGGTAGAGGCGTCTTGTAAGTCCTGCCTTGAAGCCGTTCTCCGTGTTCTTTCTTGATCGCTTTCCGCAGCTTCTCGTCGGTGAGTAACTCTATGGCGGCGCCGGCCATGGTCTTGGCGGCGAAGACGAGGCTCTTGTGTCCAACTGAGCTGCCTGCGCAGGCGACGAAAGCCCAGCTGTGCCCTGGAGCGCCGAGGACGTTGCACGCGGTTCCGAACTCCAGTGTGGGGCATACCCAGCTGACGTCGCCGACGTCGCTGCTGCCGGGGCTGGTCTCGCCCTCCCCCCAAGGGTCGAGGATGTCGGTCATGAGGTTCACGTCCACGTACTTCTCCCAGTTGGGCACCTTCGCCTTGCGCATGGCGTCGATCTTGTTCTGCTTGCTGAACTGGCCGGCGATCTCGGCGGCGAACTCCAGCTCCTCCTCGCTCCAAGTGGCGGAGCCCACCTCCCGCATGTTCTTGACTACGAGTTCGGCGAGGGCCTTGCTGGGGATGATGTTGTAGAGGCCGTCGATGAACTGGACCTCCAGCTCGGTCTCCGTCATGAGGGCGGCCCCCTCCGCGATCTTGAGGATACGCCGGTATATGGGGTCCAGCTGGTCCCGCTCCGGGGCCCTGATGTAGTACCAGCTGCGGGCGTAGTCGGGAACCACGTTGGGCTGGCCGCCTCCGGATTCAATCACGTAGTGGATGCGGGCGTCGGCTATCACGTGCTCCCGTAGGTAGTTGACGCCTATGTTCATCAACTCAATCGCGTCCAGGGCGCTCCGCCCCATCTCGGGGTTCCCGGCGGCGTGCGCCGTCTTCCCCCGGTAGATGAACTTGACGCCGTTCACCGCGTTGCTGCTTGAGAGCCTCGCGGTGTTCATGCTGCCGGGGTGGTGGCTGAGGCACGCCGAGAGGCCGTCGTATAGGCCATCCCTCACCATGAAGACCTTGCCGCCGTAGTTCTCCTCGGCTGGGGTCCCGTAGAACTTCAGGGTCCCGGGGAGCCCTTCCTCCTCCATCACGTGGCGGAGGGCTACCGCGCATGCGAGGGCCGTGGCACCGTGGACGTTATGGCCGCAGCCGTGCCCTGGCGCGCCGGGGACCAGCGGGTCCTTCATGGGCTTGACCTTGTTGCTTAGGCCGGGTAGGGCGTCGTACTCGCCCTGGAACCCTATCGTGGGCTCGCCTTCTCCCCACGTGGCGTATATGGCGGTGGGCATGCCGGCGACGCCCAGCTGGACGTCGAAGCCGTGCCTCTCCAAGACCTCGGCTATTAGTTTGCTGCTCTTGGTCTCGACGAGGCCCAGCTCGGCATAGTGCCAGACCTTGTCCGCTACCTCGATGAACTCCTGCTTGTGTTCATCGATCCATTTCCATGCTGTCTCCTTATCCATGATTATCGTGATAAGATGCGTGCCTGAGCCTAAAAATGTGGTGAAGGGCGTCAAACAATATAATCCCCTGGGCCGACGGTCTACATGATTTCTATGCCCGAGCTTGTGGAGATTCTCAGGAAGCAGAGGAATATAGAGTTGAGCCACGCCAAGAGGCTCTCCGAGTCCATGGAGCAGCTGGAGCATCCCCTCATCAGGGCGTTGCTTGAGGCCATTCTGCACGACAGTAGGAAGCACGCAGCCGTCTGCTAGGCGCTGATCGACGTGGACGCCGGCTCAGCCGCTGAGGCTGGACGTGGACATGGGACCCGCCGTCAGCCTCCACCAGGACATTAAACAGCATGTGGCCGTCGGGGCGGAGATGATAAAGCGGTTGGAGGAGATGATGGGCTAGACACGTGACGACAGGGTCAACGCGTTCCTGGGCTACCTGCTTGACGAGAAGCGGCGCCACCACTCCATGCTGAGCGGAATGAGTAACCTCATCGACAGGGACAGCGTCGCCCTCGACGAGTACCTAGTCCTCTTCGAGAAGTACATGATAGTGCCCCCAGAGTAACCCTACGAAACAATCTTTTATGACCAGTTTACGGCTCAGAGCAACCAATGAAGGCTGTAGTAGTCGAGGCGAGCCCGAAGAGAGATGGAAACTCGGTCACCCTCGCCAAGGAGCTAATAAAAGGGCTGCAGGAGAACGGCGACGCAGAGATCACCGAGCTATACCTCGAAGACCTGGACATCGGGTTCTGCAGGGGGTGCTGGAGCTGCCTAGAGCTGGGAGAGCCCGGTTGCGTGATGGACGACGACATGACGTGGATCTACCCCAGGCTCAACGAGGCGGACGTCATCGTGTTCGCGACACCCGTCTACTGGTGGCACATCAACGCCCAGATGAAGAAGTTCATCGACAGACTCGAGGGGCTGCTGGACGGGAACGGCCCCAACAATCTCTCAGGCAAGACCCTCGTGCTGGTCATCACCTACAACATGGAGGACCCCGACGGCGTCTACCTAGCGATCCAGATGTTCAGGTCCATAGCTGGGTGGGCGGGGCTGGACCTCGTGGTGCTCAGTTACAACGCGACCGACGGCCACGTATCAGGAGCTAAGGAAAAGCTGGATGAGGCGTATAGGCTGGGGTATTCTCTAAGAGACTTCAAGAGGCACGTGCTTGAGGTTCCCTGCCCCGTCGAAGGTTGCAAGGGGCTGTTCAGATCGACTGATGCGCTCGCAAAGCATCTGGCTTCTGGGGCGGGGCTAGCTCACCGGGGCTGGCGTAGACAGAACGGCTTTGAGGACCTCGGGATGCGAACCGATGAGCTGTAGAGAGGCATCGCCGAGAAGATAAGTGAAGCCAGTTAAAGGGAGTTTTATAGCCCGGAGCCGGCTATCACTTGTTCTCCTGTTGGCTCGTTTCACTCTAGAGTGGTTATGGATACCAGTAACTCTCCGCAGTTCACGGAGTAATAGCACCTCATCATGCCCACAACTCCGTCCTTGGGGGCCGTCACCGTCTGCCTGACCTCCCCGAAGAGGTCCGTGACCACCCCCAGCACGTCCCCGGCCTTCACCGACTGGTCTGGGGTAACCGCGGGCCTCCATATGCCGCCCTCCACGGCCCTGAGCCTGATACTGCCGGTGCTTATCACCGGCTCAACCAGCTTGGGCTCCCCTTCGGTGACCCCGAAGTATCTCAGCACGTTCATTATGCCCTCGTAGTGGAACTCTATCTCGTCATCCCTCACGGGGAAGGGGGTGCCGGACTCCGAGGTGATGCACGGTATGCCTAGCCTGCTCTGGGCGCACATGGTCAACCCCGTGGGGGCCACCGGGAACAGGCTGATGAACCGAGTGGGGAAGCACCGGGCCATGTCCAAGGCGGCTTTGTTGACTTCCTCGTCTTCTCCTTTGCCGGCTATGACGTAGTTGTGGATGTCCTCGTTGACGTCCCCGCCGTGGCAGTCCATCAACGCGTCACATCTCTTGATGACGTTCTCGTAAACCGTGTGGGCTAATCGCTGGCTCAGGGTGCCCTCCTTGTCGCCCGGGAACACCCGGTTGAGGTTCAGCTGGTCGAAGGGGCTTAGGAACATGGTCTTGTGCTCGAACTGGGGCCCGTTGAGGACGGGCACGGCGAGAACGGTGCCCCGCATACTCGCTGGGTCGAGAACCTTGATTGCCCTGATGACTGCCTCGATGCTGGCGAACTCGGTGCCGTGGGTGCCTCCTATTATGCCTATAGTCTTGCCTTTCTCGGCGCCGTTGATGACGGCCAGGGGCACCCTGTAGGTGTTGACGCTGGTGGTGCCGGCGTCGAGGAACCCCTTGGCCTTCTCGCCGGGCGCCGCCGATATTCCGTTTATCGTTATGGCGCTCATATGTCTCGCTTCCCCTTGAGTTTCTCCCATGCCTCCATGGCGATCTCCAGCGGCGGCTCCACCTCGGGGGGTATGGGCGACGTGTACTTGCGGCCGGCAAGCCGCTCCTTGTGCTCCTCTTTGGCCTTCTCGAGAAGCTCGGGTTTCGTGAAGAGGTCCAGTGCGCTGGCCGCTAGGGTCTTGGCGGCGAACATGAGCGATTTGTGGCCTATGCTCATGCCGCTCACGGCTGTGAATCTCCAGTCGTGGCCCGGGGCGCCGAGTACGTTGCACGATGTGCTGAACTCCATGGTGGGGCACTGCCAGCTAACGTCGCTGACGTCTGTGCTTCCGTGGCTGATCTCGCCCTCGTTCCAGGCGTCCAGTATGTCCGTCACGAGGTCAACCTCCACGTATTTCTCCCAGTTGGGCACCTTGTTCTTGCGGAGGCCGTTAATCTTGTTCTGCTTATCTATGGTCTCGGCGATCTCCGAGGCGAAGCCCAGCTCCTCCTCGGTCCAGCCGGGGTGGCCTACCTCTCTCATGTTGGCGGTCACCAGCTCGCTGAGTGTCCTGCTTGGTATCTTGTTGTAGATGGCGGCTATGAGGTTGATCCTGAGTTCGGTCTCGGTCATCAACGCGGCGCCCTCGGCTATCTTGTTGATGCGCCTGTAGATGGCGTCAACCTGATCCCTCTCCGGGGCCCTGACGTAGTACCAGCTGCGGGCGTAGTCGGGGACCACGTTGGGCTGGCCCCCGCCCTGCTCTATCACGTAGTGGATCCTCGCGTCCTGGATGACATGCTCCCTTAGATAGTTGACGCCCATGTTCATGAGCTCCACGGCGTCCAGGGCGCTGCGGCCCTGCTCTGGGCTACCGGCGGCGTGAGCCGTCTTTCCGTGGAACTCGTACTTGACGCTGTTCACGGCGTTGCTGGAGGAGAGGCCGGCTACGTTCATGCTGCTAGGGTGGTGGCTCAGGCACGCGTCTACGCCGTCGAAGCTGCCTTCGCGCACCATGTATGCCTTGCCGTCGTAGTTCTCCTCGGCGGGGCTGCCGAAGCACTTCACCGTGCCGGGGAGTCCCTCCTTGTCGAGCACGTACCGTGTGGCTGCTGCGGCCATGAAGCCGCTTGTGCCATGGACGTTGTGGCCGCAGCCGTGGCCGGGCCCGTTCACCACCAGCGGCTCCTTGTACGGCACAGCCTTGTTGCTTACCCCGGGCAACGCGTCGTACTCGCCCATGAACCCTATGACTGGTTTCCCCTTCCCCCAAGTGGCCACGAACGCCGTGGGCATACCTGCTACTCCTCGATCCACGTTGAACCCGTGTCTTTCGAGGGTCGCGGCGTGGAGCTCCGCGCTCTTGAACTCTACGAGGCCCAGCTCAGCGTACTCCCAGATCCTGTCGCTCACCTCGGTGAACTCGTCCCTGTGTTCATCGATCCACTTCTGGGCCTTCTCCTTTAACATAATCTATCAGGTGAAAGGTATCCCTTGAGGGTTAAAAACTAACGAATCGTTATAGGCGTAACCTGTTATTAAGCAGCGCTCAAGCCTAGGAGTAACCCTTAAACCGTGGCGGCGAAGCAGTCACTGAGAACAAGGATGGACATGGGGGTCGATCTCGTCTCGCTGCTGCTGCTGAGCGTGGGGCTAGCCATGGACGCGTTCAGCGTCGCCACAGTCACGGGCTTCGGCTTAGGCAGTATAAAGATCAGTGACGCGACGCGGATGTCCATGAGTTTCGGGGCCGCCCACGTGGTGATGCCGGTCCTCGGCTGGGTCCTCGGCTCAACGATAGTGGGCCTCGTGTCCAGCTACGACCACTGGGTGGCTTTCCTGCTACTTCTCTTCGTTGGCGGCAGAATGGTCAAGGAGGGGCTGGACGGGGACGGGGAGGTGGACCCCGGCGACATACTGGGCATCGTGAGCCTCCTCTTGTTCACCGTTGCCGTCAGCATAGACGCCTTGGCCGTGGGCCTCAGCTTCAGGCTGGAGGGGCTCCCGATACTGGTGCCCAGCCTGTTCATGGGCGCGGGGACGCTTGTGTTCACCTTCGTGGGGCTCCTGGTCGGCAACAGGACCGGTAAGGCGTTCGGCAAGAAGGCCCAGATTGTGGGCGGCCTGATCCTCATCGGGATAGGTGCCCGGATCGTGTTCACGCATCTAGTTTAGGATGGCCTCGTCCAGGCTCATCCTCTCGGACTTGATGGTCTCCTCGCCGGGCCAACCGATGATTATGTGGTTTCTGCTGGTCATCGTCGGGCTCAGGTTGAAGTGCTCCCGTAGACGCTTCTGGGTCTCCTCGCCGTGGGTGAGCCAGCAGCTGCCGAGGCCTAGGGCGTGGGCCATGAGGCACATGTGGTCGGCGGCGGCGCCGGCGTCGAAGTACAGGTTCTGGGGCACGTACTCGTCGAACCGAAGCGTCTTGTACATGCTCAGCTCCTGGAGCACAACGATCATGACGCAGTTCTCGATGGGTATGTCGCTGCGCACCAGCTTCTGCTCCTCCGGGTCACGTAGCACAAGGAATCTTGTACAGCCGACATTGCAGCCGTGAGGCGCGTACAGCCCCGCCTTCAGTATGCGCCTGATCAGCTCGTCGGGCACAGGCTCCGGCTTGAACTGCCTTATGCTCTTCCTGCCGTAGATTAGCCGCTCCACGGTCCCCACCTCCTCCTCCGTGAATCTCTCCCAAGGCGTCGGCTCCAGCTTCACCTTCTCGCCTTTCCTCATCCGGGTGGCGAGGTCTATGTAGAGGATACACCACCGTATGTCGGGTGGGTCGAGGGGCAGACCACGCTTCTTCCACAGGCCGAGCAGGTACTCGGCGACTTCACCGAAATCCTCCGGCATCTTCCGCGTCCCGTTGAGGATGCGGTAAATCAGAACCTCCACGGTGTGGTGGGTACGCTCATGGAATATGGCCCTGAGGTCGTCGGGCTTCATCCCCATGAGCTGCTCCTCCGTGTATCCGTGGACAGTCACTGGCTTGGACAACATATCACCGGGTAGACTTATCCGTTTCCGCCTAAAAGGTTGCTTCGCCTAGAGGACGATGCTCAGTATCACTGCCGCGTTGAATGTATTCCTGTAGGGGTATCCGTCATAGATTTCCCTGATCCAGGGCTTCTCCGCAGATACCCGCGTCAACGCGGCCTCCAAGGCCTCCTCGGTCACCGGCTTCTCGAGGCCGCCCTCCTCGGCCAGCACCGCCAAGGCGTCCGCGAAGACGAGGCTGTGGTCAAGCTTGGAGAAGGGCCTGAACCCGGCCCGGTGGTCGTGGCTCATCACCGCGTAGAGGGCCTCCTCCGGGAGCCTGCCCCTAAGCATGTTGGCGGCGACTACGCCGTGCTTCGACCTGTCCTCCGCGGTCTGGTCGTAGTCCAGGTCGTGAAGGACGCCGACCATCTCCCATAATCCCCTGCTGCCGCCGAGGCCGCCGGCGAGCACCGCCATTATCCTCCCCACGAGGAGCATGTGGTCGCGTCTACTGGAGCCTTCTATGAGCCTCAGGGCGTCCCTCTTGGATATCAACGCCATCATATTAACGGCGTTTCAACCATTAACGTTTTTTGACGCACCCCCCCACAATTATGCATGGAGAGCGGCTGGAACCTATCGGTCTGCGGCTTGAACTGCGCAGTCTGCGACATAATGCTAGCGGGGAAGGGAGACGAGGAGAAGCTGAAGGAGATCATAGACTGGTTCAAAGAGGAACGTGGGGTAGACGTGGAGCCGGAGGCCATCGTCTGCACGGGCTGTAGGGGGCGCCCAGATAAGCACTGGAGCCCGGAGTGCGGGATGATGCTCTGCGCCCGGAACAAGGGACTCAACTACTGCTTTCAGTGCCGCGACTTCGTATGCGATAAGCTGGAAGCCTTCGCAGGCGACGGAATGGATCACCATAAGAGGGCCATCGAGAACATGAAGAGGATCAGGGAGATGGGGCTGGACGCCTGGTTGGATGAGCAGCGGGGTAAAGGCCCACCCGTGTTCTGTCCCTAGCCTCTCTCCCTGAAGAACATCCAGTAGAGGACGCCGTTCGCGGCCATCAGCACAGCCCCGGTGAAGAAGGGCATGGAGAGGCTGATGGTCTCGAACATGTAGCCGGCCAGCGTGGGCGCCACTGAGCGCACCCCCATCCTGGCGAAGTTGCTCACACCTATGGCGGTTGCCGTCTCATCGGGATCCACCATCCCGGACGCGAAGGTCTGCCTGATGGGCATGCTGAACATGACGACTATCCTGTTCACCACGAACAAAGTGATTGCGACGGGATACGTGTTGGCCAGGGCGAAGGCGGTGGTGAGCCCCGCCGCGGCTATGCGTGAACCTATGATGGTGTTGATGCCGCCGAACCTGCCAACGAGGCGCGGGATGAGGAGGTAGCTGAAGATGCTTATGAACCTACTCAGCGAGTATATGGGGCCGAGGGCGTCGCTGCCCACCCCGAACCTGTAGAAGATGTA
>CAZBUI010000090.1:0-8463 GCA_964495055.1 uncultured Candidatus Bathyarchaeia archaeon
ACTTCTGGCTGCAGAGGCCGCAGCCGGTGCACTTGACCTCGTCCACCGATCTTGGCTTCTTGACGACTCTTACGTCGAAGTTGCCTGCCCCCCCTCTAACCTCCTTCACCTGGCTCTGGGTGTGGATGGTTATGTTGGGGTGCCTGAAGCACTCTATCATCTTGGGGGCTAGGATGCATATGCTGCAGTCCATGGTAGGCAACGTCTTATCCAGTTGCGCCATGACGCCGCCTATGCTGGGATCCTTCTCCACTAGGTGGACCGTCAGGCCCCTCTCGGCCAGGTCCAGGGCTGCCTGGATGCCCGCTACTCCTCCACCTATAACCATGACCGGCTTCATCATGATCTACTCCATTATCCTCTCCACGATGCTGTCTACGGGGCTCATGTTCAACTGGAGCCCCAGTCGCTCAGGGTTGGAGCCGAGCGCCAGCCCCAGTAGCTGAGTGTAGTAGAAGACGGGCATGTCCAATGTATTCTCCTTTAGGGCGAACTTTATGGCCCTCTGCCTCCCGTCGTACATCTTAAAGCAGAAGGGGCAGGTGGTCACCAAGCCGTCGAACCCATAGGACTTAACAGCCCTAAGCTTGTCCCCCGCTATCTTCAAAGTCGTCCTCCCTGAAGCCACGGCGAGCTGGGAGCCGCAACAGTCGATCTTCTCAGGGTAGTCGAAGGTATCGGCCCCCAACGCCTCGATGAGGGCGTCTAGCTTCTGGGGGTCCTCCGGATCGTCTACTTTCTGAAGGCTGCTGGGTCTGATGGCGTGGCAACCGGGATGAGAGGCCATCTTAACGCCCTTGAGTGGTCTAGTGATTAAGCTGCTGATCTTGTCTACACCCACCTCGTCGTGAAGCGCCTCCAGAAGGTGGACCACCTTGACGTTTCCATCATAGTTTAGTCCCTCCTCCTCCAAGTGGCCGTTGATCATCTGTTTCAGCTCCGGGTCCGCCTCTAGGACGTGCCTCGTCTCGACGAACGAGAGGTGGCAGCCGTTGCACAGGGGAAGCAGGGGCAGCCTCATCCCCTCGGCTATGGCCATGTTCCTGGCCGAGAGATAGTGCCAGCCCACCTTGGAGACGCTGCTCAAGGCGGGAAACCCGCAGCAGCTGGTTCCTTTCATGTCTACGAGCTGGATGCCCAGCTTGGGCAGGGTCTCTCTCACCGATGCCTCGTACCCAAACTGGTCGGACTGGATGGTGCACCCGAGGTATAACGCGTACTTCATCCTCTCTTACCCGCCTCAATGATCCCGTCGATTATGCCTCTGAACCGATCCATGTCCTCGGGGCCGCTGACCTCCGGCAGACCAAGGTCGCCTCGGCTCACCCTGCCGCCGTCCCTGGTTCTCACCGTCTGTGGCTCGACGATATACCCGGACTCCTTCACGCCTTGGATGAAGTCGTCGTAGCCCCTAGGGTAGCTGTACCCGGCTCTGTAAGCTAGGTTCCTGAGGATGAGTATAACGTCGTAGGGGGATATATCCTTGGGGCACCTCTCCCTGCACTTGAGGCACGCGGTGCATGTCCAGATGGCCTCACCCCTCAGGAGCTCATCTATCTTTCCCAGGGCCACCTTCCCTATCATCTGCCTAGGGTTGAAGCCCTCGATCTCCCTGGAGACCGGGCACGCCGAGGAGCACTTGCCGCACTGGTCGCAGACCTCGGCGTTCATCGCCCCAACGGCCCTGCTGAGCATCAGGGAGATGAACTTCACTTCTCTCTCATCGATTTCAGCGGCCAAACGTATCACCTTACGTCCGTACAGCGGCTTTTAAAATGAATGGAAGCCAGGGCTCAGCCATTTATCTTCTCGAGCAGCGGCTTGACGCTGACGCGCCTGAGTTCGAAGCCCATCTCACCCGGGTCCATGCCCATGGACAGACCCAGGAGATCCACGAAGTGGAGGACCGGGAGCCCATAGTCCTTCCCCTGATTCCTGAGCTTGATCTGGCCTATCTCCAGCTGCATGATGCAGAAGGGGCAGGTGGTGACGACGCAGTCGGCGCCCGCGTCTTTGGCGCTCCCGAGTATCTTGTCCACCAGCAGGAGGGACGCCGTCTGGGACACATCACCGAAGAAGGACCCGCAGCCGATGCAGCAACTGGTCTTCTCGCTGTAATCGACAACCTGGACTCCTGTGGCGGCCATGAGGGTGTCCAGCTTACTGGGGAACTCGGGATCGTCGAAGCCGCTGTACTTGGCCGGCATGAAGATGTGGCAGCCGTGGAAGGGCGCGGCGGCAATGCTGCTCAGCGGCTTGGAGACGTGCCCTCTCAGCTTCTCCACCGAGTAGTCCCTGTGGAGTATAGTAAGAACGTGCTCTACCCGAGACTCTCCCCTATACTCTCTTCCCGCTGAGGCAAGTATCTCGTTCACGTCTCTCCGCATTTGGGGGTTCGTGTCAAGCATGTACTTCGCCCGGGACAAGTTGCCGAAGCAGCTTGAGCAGAGGGTGAGCAGAGGCAGTCCCATCTCCTCAGCCACCACTAGGTTGCGGGTCGTCAAAGCCAAGCCCCGCACATAGTCTACGCTGTGCACCAGACATGCTGGCATGCAGCAGTTGAAGTCATTGGAGTGCTGTAAACTAACGCCCAGCTCGTCGAAGACCTTCCTGACAGCCAGCTCGTAGCCTATCTCGCGGACCGACGCAACGCAGCCGGGATAGAGGACGTATTCAAGCGTCACTCCTCGATCCGCCTCCTGAACTCCTCGCCCATGATGATTCTCTGTTCTTTCATGGCCTTCTCTGAGACGGGTTCGACGGGGGGCAAACCGTAGTCGCCTCTGAGCTCGTTGATAAACTCGTCTACGGGCATGCTGCGGCCCGTCCTCACTATGTTCCTCATTATAGCCCGGGGGTTGGGGGGTATGTTCCCCTTATCTGAGGCGAAGTTGCGTGTCAACAGGAATATTTCCGTTGGCTGGATGCCCTGGGGGCACCTCTCTGTGCACCTGTAGCACCACGAGCAGAGCCACAGTTCCTCGCTCTCGGCGAGACCCTCCAGATCCATGTGAGCCCTCTGGAGAAGCAGGCGGGGGTTATAGGTTTCGGGGATGACCCGGGCCAGAGGGCAGCTGGCGGTGCACATACCACAGTTCTGGCAGTAGCTGAGCTTCTCCTCGGAGAGTAGCTGCCCAAGCAGCGTCTTCATGGGTCCCATAAATACACCTTCAGCCCATTAATATAATATTACGTGGACATCCTAGAATGCGGTTACCTCAGCGTGGATCGAGGTCGCACCTCAGGTCCGAGGATATCAGAGGCCAGCGTTCTCGTCCAGCTTGCTCTCATGAACCTCTTTAGCTATCCTCTTTATGATCTCGTTTAACGTGACCTTGCCCTTCCCGATGATCGGGTTAACGGCAGGTGTGCCGAGCCTCGGGTTCGTCATGGGTTCAATAGACTCCCTTCCGTGCTTCACCACGCGCTCATGTTTGCCGCTCTCGGCCCCGCAGCTAACGCAGGGGTAGTGCCCTATCTCCACGGTGTCTCCCCCCTGGACCACGATGTAGCTGGGAACCCAGGTGACGGCGGCGCCGCACTCGGGGCACCTACCGGATGCACTCCACTCTTCAGTCATGACGATACACACATCACGAAGACGGCCCTGATGGTGACATGCGTCCACCCTGCATGCAGCCGGCCTTTCTTCGATCCTGGGATATCGATGGTCTGCGTTAAAACAATGTGTCTGTGCA
The DNA here is from genome assembly GCA_964495055.1 of uncultured Candidatus Bathyarchaeia archaeon. GTDB lineage: Archaea > Thermoproteota > Bathyarchaeia > TCS64 > TCS64 > RBG-16-57-9. Next base: position 3,699 of record CAZBUI010000090.1, read on the forward strand.
AGAGACTTAACACAAACCCCGTGTCGGCTCTCGGCATCCTATAAAATAATAAAGGTGTAGCGACGTTTAATCATTGATCAGATTGGATGTCGATGAGAGTAAGGGTAAGAGGGTCACGATCTCGTTGGACGAGGTCATCACCCGGAGCGACGGCACCAAGGCCACCATGAGGGAGTTCGTGAAGGAGATGCTCCACTACAACCCCGATTTCGAGATAACCACCAGCCCTAAAGGTGAGACGTGGTATCTGAAGAAGAAAGAGTAGGGCCCTTACTACGACCTTTATAGAACACCATGCCTCTCCATGGTGATACGCCTTAGGCACGGTACGCAGGTTAACGTACTCCGCAAGCAAGATCACATATAATGCGCCGGGCTACAGTTGGCATCAACTGAAATGACACAAATAAAGTGTGATTTTGGAAACTGAACGATCAGCCAATGGAAAAAGGTAGCTTCCGAAGATGTTTAATACAACAAAAATGTGTTGTTGAAAACATGTCGCTGAAGATGGCAATCTGTCATTACCGCACAGGACATAAGTACTAGATAATCTAGGGATGGGACAGTAACGTGATGGAGTTAGTTGAGGAGTTATCTGTTGAGCGTTTTAGGAATCCGGAGGCTGAACTCATACCACTCTTGCAGAGGATCCAAGACTCACTGGGTTATCTACCCAAGACAGCCTTATTGACGGTCGCGGAGAAGCTTCGGATCCCTCCGAGCAGGGTTTTCGGTGTGGCAACATTCTACCACCAGTTTCGGCTGCGGCCCCAAGGTAAACATATCATAACGGTGTGCAGGGGTACCGCCTGTCACGTCGCCGGAGTCACCAAGCTTTATGATGAGCTTATGAAGTTGCTGGATATTTCTCCTCCAGAGGACACGTCCCCTGACGGTTTGTTCACCGTCCACCAAGTCAGATGCATAGGGGCATGCAGCTTGGCGCCGGTCATCAAAGTGGATGAGGAGGTCTACGGGAGACTTGATCGTGAAAAGCTCAAGGAGATCCTGAGGTTATTCAAGGAGGCGCATAAAGATGGATGATTACGCCATCGAGGTCCCAGGAGAGGATTCTGTATTTTTCGGCGGGAGAGACCTGAGGGTGAACGTTGGCATGAGCACGTGCGGCCTCGCCGCCGGGGCCGGCCCAGTCTACAACGAGATCAAGGAGCAGCTGGATCGAAGAGGCGTCGTGGTGAAGGTTGTGAACGTGGGCTGCATCGGCGCATGCTACGCCGAGCCCTTGGTGGAGTTCATAGCCCGAGGCCGACCCGGAGTAATATTCAGCGGAGTCACGAAGGGTGGAGTCGAAGAGATCATCGAGGGATACCTGTCTGGAGACGTGTCAGGGGCCCTTGCCTTGAGGGAAAGAGCAGGGATCTTTGAGGGAGAGGACGGTGTCCCGCTCCTAGATGAACTGGACTTCTTCAAGCACCAGACCCGAGACGCCATAGAGAACTGCGGCGTAATAGACCCAGAGTCCCTCGAGGAATACGTCCTCAAAGGAGGCTATCTGGGACTGAGGCGGGCGGTGACCGAGATGACTCCGGAGGAGGTCATCGAGACTGTCTCGGAGGCCGGTCTCCGGGGCAGGGGCGGCGCCGGCTTCCCCACGGGGCTGAAGTGGAGACTCACCAGGCAGGCCCCGGGAGGTAAGAAGTACGCGATATGCAACGCGGATGAGGGGGACCCCGGAGCCTTTATGAACAGGCTCAACGCCGAGGGGGACCCCCACAAGGTGCTCGAGGGCCTCATCATCGCGGCCTACGCGGTCGGCGCGGACGAGGGTTACGTCTTCGTCAGGGCGGAGAAGCCACTCATGGCGAGGAGGCTCGAAGTGGCTGTGAAGCAGGCGAGGGCTCACGGCATCCTCGGTGACGATGTGTTTGGCTCAGGCTTCAGGTTTGACGTCAATATCATGTTGAGTGCGGGTGCGTTTGTGTGTGGCGAGGAGACGGCGCTCATGGCGGCCATAGAAGGAAAACGGGCGACCCCGCGGCCCAGGCCGCCGTTCCCAGCAACCGAGGGGCTGTGGGGCAAACCCACGGTCATCAACAACGTGGAGACCCTAGCCCACGTGTCCACCATACTCTGGAAAGGCCCTGAGGAGTTCTCCAGGGTGGGCACCGAGAGAAGCAAAGGCACCAAGGTGTTCTGCCTCACCGGGGCGGTCAAGAGAACCGGGGCCGTGGAGGTGCCCCTAGGAACCAGCATAAGGAGGCTCGTGTTCGATATAGGGGGAGGCCCACAGGAGGGCAGGACCTTCAAGGCGGTCCAGACAGGGGGGCCGTCAGGGGGGTGTCTCTCGGCCGAGTATCTGGACCTCCCCTTGGACTACGAGAGCCTGCAGTCGGTGGGCAGCATCATGGGGTCAGGCGGCATAGTGGTAGTGGACGACACCACGTGCACCGTAGACCTTGCCCGATACTTCCTGTCTTTCACCACCGCGGAGTCCTGTGGAAAGTGCACTCCCTGCCGCGTAGGGCTGAAACGGATGAGCGAGATACTGGTCAGAATAACCCGTGGCGAAGGACGGCTGGAGGACGTCGAGACGCTGGAGCGTCTTTCGAAGACCATCCTCGACACCAGCCTTTGCGCCTTGGGAAGGAGCGCCCCCAACCCCGTTCTAACCACGCTCAGGTACTTCAGGGAAGAGTATCTGGCCCATATACGGGATAAGAGATGCCCGGCGGGTGTGTGCGCCTCGCTGTTCAAGGGATACAAAGTGACCGAGAATTGCGTGGGGTGCGGCGTTTGCGTGCGTGAGTGCCCCAACGACGCCATCACGTTGATTGGAACGGAAGGTGGAAGCAGGGCTATGATAAACGACTGTGTCTGCGTACGGTGTGGCATCTGTGTTGACGCGTGTCCCTTACAGGCGATAGAGGAGGTGTGGTAATGACCGTCGAGCTCACAATAGATGGCAGGAAGGTCAGAGGAGAGCCAGGGCAGACGGTGCTTGAGGTCGCGGAGGCCAATGGGATACACATCCCCACCCTGTGCCACCACCCGCTCCTGCCGGTGTCGGGCGCCTGCCGTGTATGCGTCGTAGATGTGGGGCGTAAAGACCGCCTCGAAGCGTCGTGCACATTACCCATCTCAGAGGGCATGAACGTGGAGACGGGGAACGAGAGGGTTAGGGAGGCTCGAAGAACCGTCGTCGAGCTCATGCTGTCCGACCACCCGGCCGACTGTATGACATGCGAGCAGAACGGCCGCTGCGAGCTCCAGGACTTGGCCTACGAGCTGGGGATCGAGATGGAGGGCCTTACTTTCGAGCCCACGCGACTGGGGAGAAGCGTCGACGATTCCAGTCCCGCCATCACGTATGACCCCGACCTCTGCATCCTTTGCGGCCGATGCGTGGCCGCGTGTAACGAGATAAGGAATCACGGAGTACTCAACTACCGAAACCGCGGGTACGACACCGTCGTCGTCGCCGGCGTCGGGGAGCTAATGATCGATTCCGGCTGCGTCAACTGCGGTGAGTGCGTTCAGGTCTGCCCCACCGGCGCCCTCAGCGAGAAGCCTTCAAGGTTCAAGGGTAGGTGGTGGGAGCTTGAGAAGAAGACGACCACCTGCCCCTTCTGCGGCGTGGGATGCACCCTAGAGGTCTACACTAAAGACGGTGAGATCGTGAAGGTGCGGGGCGCAGAAGACGGCGTCGAGAACATGGGCAGCCTCTGCGTCAAGGGAAGGTTCGGCTACGACTGGGTCAACTCCCCTGAGAGGCTCACCACCCCCCTAATCAGGCGCGGCGATGAGTTCGAGGCCGCTTCGTGGGACGAAGCGCTGAGCCTAATCACCTCGAAGTTCAGGAAGATCAGGGAGAAGCACGGGGAGACGGCTCTAGCCGGTCTGGCCTCGGCCAAGTGCACCAACGAGGAGAACTACCTTTTCCAGAAGTTTGTCAGGACGTGTTTCGGGAACAACAACGTGGACCACTGCGCTAGGCTGTGCCACGCTCCCACGGTAGCGGGGCTGGTGAAGGCCTTCGGGTCTGGGGCCATGACGAACAGCATACTGGAGCTAAAAGGTAGCGACCTGATATTCGTCACGGGCAGCAACACTACTGAGAACCACCCGGTGATAGCCAAATACATCAGGCAGGCCGTGGTCGACCACGGGGCTAGGCTCATCGTGGCAGACCCGAGGAGGATCGGGCTGGTGGACCACGCCGACATCTGGCTGAGGCAGAGGGGCGGCACTGACGTGGCGCTCCTCAACGGCTTCATGAACATCATTCTCAGGGAAGGCCTTCAGGATATGGAGTTCATCAAGGAACGTTGCGAGAGCTTCCAGGAGTTCAGGGATACCGTGGAGAAGTACCCGCCTGAGAGGGTGGAGAAGATCACGGGGGTGCCATGCCGGGAACTAGAGGCGGCAGCCATCGCCATAGGTGGGGCGGAGAGAGCCAGCTTCGTATTCAGCATGGGGATCACGCAACACACCACGGGGACCGACAACGTCATGTCCGTCGCCAATCTAGCCATGCTCACAGGCAACGTGGGCAGGGAGAGCACGGGAGTCTACCCCTTACGTGGCCAGAACAACGTCCAAGGAGCCTGCGACCTAGGGGCCCTGTCCAACGTCTACCCAGGCTACCAGTCGGTGAGCGACGAGCAGATAAGGGCCAAGTTCATGGAGGCCTGGGGTGTGGAGTTGAGCGCTGAGCCGGGCCTCACCGTCGTGGAGATGATGGACGCCGCCTACGAGGGAAGACTCAAGGCGCTCTACGTCATGGGGGAGAACCCCATGCTCA
>CAZBUI010000091.1:0-8428 GCA_964495055.1 uncultured Candidatus Bathyarchaeia archaeon
TCATGATAGCCATATGGGTAATCATGCCCGCCTTCATAGTCTACGAGGAGATACGTGAAAGGAGAGCCCTGGCCGAGGCAGAGGCAGCCACGGAAGAAATGAAATCCGAGTAAACCTCATCCCCTTTTTATACAGATTTAATAATTTGAGTAAAAAACAGGTCCTACTCGGTTTTAAGCGAGTAGAGAACCCCCAGTTCACCCAGAGCGCCGTCGATCTTCTCGATGAGGCCCTGGACCTTCTTCATAGAAGGCTTCTCGACCCAATCGAACACGAAGTCATACTCGCCCAGGGTCATGCCGGCGTCGCTGATGATCTTCTGAGGCTCGTAGCAGTCTGTGTAAGTGTTCTGCAGGTTCTTCAGATAGGTTTCCCAGTCCCTCTTGTCGCTCTGCATCCTCGTCGGGTAGGGAACACACTTGTGGCTGAACTTAACCTCGGTGGACTTAGACATCTCCACGGCGACGCCCTCCAGGGCCTTCATTGCTTTCAGGAGCGGCGGGCCATAGATGCGGACATAAGTCTTTGCCATGGTAATCGAAGGAACAAGGGTAACTGAACGATAAAAAGCCTTTCTAAGATAAAGAAAAAACTTCAATACTTTGAAGGCTCTTCATTGCCGATGCCGCGGTCTTTCTCGGCAATCCTCTTCATGAGGATGCGGTACCTTCGGTACTTGTCGTCGATGGAGAACTTGGCTGGATGAGGGGACTCGGTGTCGCCTCCGCAACTCGGGCACGTCTCCTTCAGCGTGTATTGACTGCAGCTCTTGCAGCGCCTCAGGAGCCACACCATCGGTTACTCCCTCGCGAAGGCTATGCTTCCGTCGATGTTCGACCAGGTCTCTTCGGCGAACTTTACCACGGCGTCCAGCGCGTACTCGGCCTTCTTGTAGTCCTCGGCCGTCAGCTCTATCCTGTACTTTGGGGCCCCCAGTGTGGTTATACTGACGGTGGCGTCATTTTCCTCGGCGACCTCCTCGGCCTTATGGAAGGCGTCCTTGATCTCCTGTATCCCGTAGCTGGACATGGACGTGGCCTCGAAGACGCCCTGCACCGTGACGCCCTTTACGACAATCTTCTCCTTGGCCATCTCGCTGAGGACCTCGGCGACCTTCGGCTCTACCCCCGCCTTCGTCAGTGCTTCGGCGCCCCTCTTGGAGGCCTCCTCCAGCCCCTCGTACAGGCTGCCGTAGTGCTCCACAAGCTTCGCTCCCTCGAGGTCGAAGAGGGCCTCTGTGTCCATGTTGAGCTGGTGGGCTGCCTGCGTCAGCAGGGTGACCGCCTTCCGCTCCTTCTTCCACGACTCTATCTTCTTACGCTTCTCGTCCCTGCTTACCCTTCTCAGGCTGAGGTCCACCTGCCCCTTCCCCGGGTCGGTCCTCAGCACCTGGAGGACGACCTTCTGGCCGGGCCGCACGTGGTTCCGGATGTTCCTCACCCACCTGCTGCTTATCTCGGAGATGTGGAGGAGACCCTCCCTTTCGGAGTACTCGTCGAGGCTGACGTAGGCGCCGTAGCTCTCCACGCGCCGCACCGTCGCAACGACGAGCTCACCCACCTCCGGCCACTCGGGTCGCCCTAGACTCATGTGATCACCCTAGAACGGATATTATGGCGGCGTTTATCTTGGCCTTCCCGCCGGTGGGCTCCGCGAGAACCTCGCCGCAGGTCTGGCACCTGACCAGGGTGTTGCTGTGGCTGAACAGTATATGCTCGCTCTCGCAGCTTAGGCAACGCACACGTAGGAACCTTGACGTGGGGCGGGGTATGAGATGCTCCCACTCGGCCAACCTACACTACCTCCAGCTTCTTGAGCCGCATCCCTTTACGCTGCATCGTATAGTTGCACTCCCTGCACCGGAGCATGAGAGACTGCTTCTTCGTGACCTTGGCCTGGTTGTGCTGCTCTGGGAACTTTTGGCCGCCGTAGCCCTTCTTGCGTTCGGCCTGTCTCCGCTCGCCCTTCTTGGCGCCCGCTCTCTTCCCGGCCTTATATATGGAGACGGTGTGCTCTGTATGGGTCTTGCATTTGGGGCAGTACGTCCTCATGGTCCTCGGTACTTTCATGGCTCTATATCCACCAGCTTAGCTATACCTCTCCTTATTAGGTTTACCGCATTCCTGCGGGGGATGCTGGCCACGTCCTCGGCGTCGAAGGGGCCGTACGCCTTCATGTCCACGCCCATGATCGCGGGCAGGGGTTTCAGGAACCTTACCACCACGGTTTCGCTTTCAGGCTCCTCGCTGGGGGCTGCCACGCCTGGCCTAGGGGTCGAGGGTGGCCTAGGCGTTAGAGCTTCAGGGGAGATCTCTGGCTTCGGGATTTCTGTCCCCCGCCTGTAGCTCAGAAGCAACTGCCTCATGTTCGAGTGGAGTCTCTGCTCCTCGGGCGTCATGGCCTGGGCGTCTATGGGCTCCCCTCCGAGCTCCTTGGTGACTATCTTCCGGAGCCTGGTCTCGGTCAGCTCCCTAAGCATCTGGCCCACGAACCGTTTTTCCTTCATGGTTATGGAGCCTGTGAGGGTCGCTGGGTCCGTGGGCGTCTTGTTGAGCTCCTCAGAGTATCGGCGCATCTCGTGGAGAAACTCGTCGGGTATTTTCTGAAGCTCAGGTTTTTCTATCTCCTTCTCCCATGCCTCCCTGAGTTTCTCGAACCTTTCACTCATCGTCTAAGCCTGGCTCCTTTCTTGCACAGGTAGAAGAGGGCGGCGCTCAGAGGCAGCTCGGCCTGCTCGTCTTCGTATGGTCCATACTCCACGTCGTTTATCTTTATTTTGGGGGCCCACCTGAACTCTAGAGGCACGGGGGGGCCTGTTATCACGGCCGCCTTTGTTAGGGGGTCGTAGTCGGGGAGGGTGCCGTATGGTATGGTCTGAACCTGCCAACCGGTCTTGCCGTGGAGGGTGTTGGCCAGCCTTATAAGGCGGTGGATGTCTGTGGTGACGACGGTGTCGATCTCTGAAGCTTGGAGCTTGACGGCTCTCGCGAGCACGGTCTTCAGGCTGTTGGGGTCTATTAGGCTGGTGACGTTGCTAGGATGCTTCTCCATCAGGATGCCAAGCAACCGTTCCCTGTCCTCTAGGATGCTCTTCTCTGCTCTCCGGCTGAGCCTCATGGATCTCACCTCCTCTGGCTCTACTTCCTGAATGTAGTCGTAGAGGGCTCGGGCTGTTCTTCCCCTCCATCCTCCCTCAGCGAGGATTGGGTGCGCCCCCCTGTTCCTCTGGCTGAAGCCCTGGTACTCGGCGTCGAGGCCCGTGGCCATTATGTAGTCCACTATCTCGCGGCGGGCCTGCTGGTCGAGGGAGATCATGCCTTCGCTGTGGATGTGGACGTGGTAGCCCCTGTTGCCGCTGAAGTTGGTGATCAGGTCGTCTATGGATACGCCGAAGTCCTGTATGAGTATGTCGAGGAGCTTCTGGGTCTCGTGTTTGGCTGCCTGGAGGCAGCGCTCGCAGAGCCACGTCTCGGTCTCGAACTGGGCCTTGCCGCACTCACATATCTCCGGGGGGTGACCCGTGCCCTCCTTGCCGCAGTTCCTGCACCGCCATCTGTCGTGCTCTCTCTGGCAGGGTAGGTAGAAGTGGTCGGCGTCTATGTCAAAGACCAGATCCGCTCCCCTCCACCCCTTGCGGGCCATGTCGGCGGTGGGGTTGTCGTAGTAGCCGCTACTGTGGTAGCTGTGTGAGGGGGCGTTTGCCCTGAGGTAGCGTCGAAGCTCGTCAACGGTGTTAAAGTTTATGTGGCGGTACATGGTTCGTCCATGAAAAGTGAGGAAGGCGAACTCCCTGTGCGTTATATCTATGGGGGCTGGTATGGTTTCGCTGTTCTTGGTGTACCACTGCCTGAACTGCTCCTCGATGAACTCGGAGCTTCCCCAGTCTTCCATGCCTATTGAATAGTCTGCGGGGGTTTTAAAACAAGTTACTTCGTTGGGCGGGTGCAGTGGCGGCATTTACCGCAAAAAGTCGGGTTGAAGCGGACTATGTTGTCGTAGTGCCTGCAGTAGTGGAGCCCCATGCTCTTGAGTGCCTGCTTCTTCTCCTCGGTGAGTTCCCGCATGCCAGTCTTTGTTATTGTCGGGCGGCTGTATTTGAGGGTTCAGCTTCCCGCTGCTCTCTCTGCCGCTCCAGGCGCCGCACCTTCTTCCTGTAATAGCTTAATGGGTGGCTCACGGTCTCGCATATGCTGTCCATGTTGCGGCAGATGCCGTGGGTCCTGAGAGTGCTACACGTTGGCGGCGTGTACTTTGTGCGGTGGCCTTTGAGTCCGGCGATGTGCTCTATCTGGTAGCGTGTGAGGCTCTCGTCGAAATCGGTGACGCTCGTGTACAGCTGCACCATCTCCTCGATGGGCATCCCCACGTTCACGAGGAACGAGGTGAGGCCGAACCTCTCCATGTGACTGGCCCGCCTCCCCGCCAGCAGACCCTCCAGGCAGTACTTCATGCAGGGTGGGAATGCCTCGTCCACGACCTCGTCGGGGAGCCGGCTGCCGGTCAGCCTCGCCCGGTTCTCCTCGAAGACCTTCTTCACTTCGTCGAGCCTCGCCTGAAGGAGCTCCGGGAGGGTGAAGCTGGACGGCGTGGACACACGTTCCTGCACCCACCGCTCCACCTCCACCTGTACGAGCCGGGCGGCCTCGACGCCTGTGACGCTGACTAGGCCGTTCTTCATTTTCCTGTTTACTAGCTTCCACTTGACCTCGTGAAAAGATGAGGCTGTCCTCAGGTAGTCGGGGTAGGCAAGCTTGAGGGTGTGAGGTACACCGTCGATGTTCTCGGGGTCTCGTCTTATGTCCCATCCGAACTCGTCCACAGCTATCTGGGTGATCTTCTCCTCGTACTCTTCCTGGAGAAGGTTGTAGGCTCGGACGGCCTCGGCCAGGGCGAAGCGGCGGCTCAGGAACTGTTCGCCGATGAGGGTGACGTACATGACGGCTACGGGGAAGCTCAGGATCTCCGTGAGTGGGTCCGCTAGCTTGGCCGAGACGACTCCCTGCACTATGGCCTCCTTGACTCGCTCCGCCGCCCGGTCCAGGATCTTGCCGTAGTTTGGGTCGGTGAGGTCGTCCAGCTGCAGGTTGAGCCCGTCCACCAGCTCCAGCCCAGCCTTGAGGAACGGGTACTTGGCGGCCTCCCTCTCCGACAGCATCAAGGGTACTGGCTATACGCCTCATATTATCGTTTTGGATGCCGTCCATCGGCCGCGGCTTTATATAACCCGGTTACGTTGGCTTCCCCATGTCTCAGAAATACCAGTGTCAGGTCTGCGGCTACGTCTACGACCCGGATGAGGGTGACCCGGAGAACGGCTGCCCGGCGGGCACGGCGTTCGAGGACCTGCCGGACGACTGGGAGTGCCCCCTCTGCGGTGCACCCAAATCGGAGTTCGAGCCCATCTAGGGCTCGTCTATTTCTCCAGCTGGTAGCTTAACCACCAGAAGCATCTGCCGTGGAATACGTTGTCTGGTGTGACGCCTTCTGTGTGGCGGCTGAAAAGCTCGACGAGCTCGTCTGCCGTGAAGTAGTTCTTGACGATGAGGTGCTGGCTGCCGTCGTTGAGGGTCCTGAGCTTGTAGGTGTTGGTGTCGCCTTCCTTGGTGATGAGTCTGCCGCCGACGCCTTCGATGTACGTGTTGTCGGCTATGAACACCCGGGCTCCGGGGGCGAGCACGCTGTGCATGTGGTCTATCCATCCGTCCATGTCCTTCCTGTGGACGTGGCTGAGCCAGAACGTAGCTAGGGCGCCGGTGAACGCGTCGGGTGGGAATTTCATGTCGTAGGCGTTCATGGCTTTGAACTCTGTGGGGCAGCCGTAGGTCTTGGATCTGGCTATCTCCAGGACGGCTTCGTTTATGTCGATGCCGGTGATCCTGTGGGCGGTCATACCTATTTTTTGTGTCCAGTAGCCTGTGCCGCAGCCGATGTCCAGCACGCTGCGTCCCTTGAAAGCTTCTCTCATCTCTCGGCCGAGGCGCTCCTGTTCCTGTTGGCGGTGGGGGTCTCTCCACTCGTATACCTGCTCATATTCCTTGGCGCGGTCTCTGTAGTACTTGACCATGTCGTCGGACATAGGGTGTAATTGGCTTGCTTGAGGGATTTAAAAACTGTCAGGTTCGTCGTTTGTTCGACGATGGTGGTTTCTATTCCCCTTGTCTTCAATGTGTTTGATGCTGCGGCGGTTAGTTGCGGGGTTAATAGACCCCCGGTATGAGTCTGTGCCGTACCTTTTCCATGTAGTCTAGGTAGCGTTTGTTGTACCGCCTTATGAGCTCCTCTTCTTCCTTGGGTACAAACACGACTATGACGGCCAGCGTGAACACGAGCAGCAGCCGGGTCTCGAAGAAAGGGAAAGTCAAGGCAAGGCCGACGGCGAGGGAGAGGAACCCCGAGTAGAAGGGGTGGCGGACATAGGCGTATGGGCCGTGGGTGATGAGGTCGCCCTTGTAGTTTCTGCTCCAGAAGACGTACCAGTAGACGCAGACGGCTGCCCCGGTGACCGATAGTATGCCTCCGACGGCCTTGGCTATGAGCTGCGGTGAAGTCATTTGTCACGATATTGGGTGAGCTTGGTTTAAAGACATTGCAGGGGAGCCCGGGCGGTTTCACTCGTCCCCGCTTCAAACCCTCTGTAACTTTCTAATGAACGAAAAACCATGACGAGACTGCCATGAAGGAGGAAGCGTTAAACACGGTGAAGGACCCGTAAACGCGCCATTACCCCTTTTTATTATCTGTTTTTCAAAGAAAACTCAATATATCGACCCGCGTATTGTATCTGTGATGGACGGTAGCCCGGCCAGCTACGACGAGATCGTAGAGGCGGCCCTGGACATATTCCAGCAGTACGACACTGCGATCACGCTGAGGCAGCTGTACTACCGTCTCGTCAGCAGGCTGCTCATCTCCAACACCATCAACAGCTACAAGCGGCTCAGCAGGATAATGGTGAAGGCCCGGGAGCAGGGAGATGTCCCGCTTAACTGCCTGGAGGACCGCAGCAGACGGGTGCTGGGCCGGGGCGACTACGGCTACGAGTCGGCGGAGGAGTACCTGAAGAAGAAGATATCCACCCTCCAGGACAGCTGGAAGAAGTTCACTATGCCCATGTGGGACGACCAGCCGAGGAACGTGATGATCTGCCTGGAGAAGGACGCCCTGAGCCGCATCGTCAGTAGGGAGGGCAACAGATTCAGCGTCCGCACCTTCCCTACCCGGGGCTACCCGAGCTTCAGCTACGTGCAGGAGATGTCCAGGTACATCACCAACCAGCTCGGCGGCAAGCCCACGGTGGTGCTCTACTTCGGGGACTTCGACCCCAGCGGCATCGACATCGAGAGGGACCTGTCCGAGCGCCTCGAGAAGTACGGAGCCAAGGACTTTAATGTTCAGAGGATCGCCCTCACGTCCGACCAGATAAAAAAATACAGGCTACCCCCTAACCCGGTGAAGATGAGCGACGCCCGGGCCGACGGCTTCCTGGAGGAGCATGGCGACAGGGCCGTTGAGCTGGACGCCCTTGACCCTAACCTGCTTCAGACCATGGTGCGGAAGGCCGTTGTCAGGAACATCAACATGAGGAAGTGGAACGCCAGGCTCCGGGAGACCGAGGAGCTGCAGATCTGGATAAGGGAGAAGCTGGACGACATAGAGAGAGCGCTGGACTCGGAGATCAACAGCATAGGCTGAGACAGGTTTTCATAATTGTATCTGTAAGCCTCACTGCTTCTGTCACGTGGTCTCACACACATCACCTTAAATCGCCTGTACCGGCTCATCTTCACCGGTAACTCGGTGGAGACGCGTTGTTGATGGCTGGAGGGCTACGTAGGGGAATGACGGGGCTGGAGGTGGCCATAATCCTCGTCGCATTCGTAATAACGGCCTCCGCGTTCGCCTACATGGTGCTCAGCGTGGGCTTCCTTACGGCCGAGAAGGCCCAGTCGGTGATCTCGTCCGGGATTAGCGAGGCCAGCTCGGCCCTGTACCTGGACAGCGACGTCATAGGCAGCTTCACCAACAACACGGGCTCCCAGAGCGACATTTGCCTGACCAAGGCCGTTTTCTATGTCAGGCTGGCCCAGGGCGACAGCCCCATCAGCCTGGGCGACTCCAAGGTGGTGATCACCTACACCAACGAGAGGTGCCACGCCTCGGTCTACGACAGCAACGGCACCATAACCACCTTGACAGGCGTCACCGGGGACGGCGACGAGGTCATAGAGCAGGGGGAGCGATTCAAGGTCTCCATAGACTTCACCGAGCTGGACAAGGCCCGCGTCGAACCCGCCCAGGACAGCCAGGCGGATGTCTACGCCCACCCCTACGAGGAGATACGGATAGAGGTCAAGCCTTCAGGAGGCGCCGTGCTAACAATCGAGAGGACGCTGCCCCAGATAGCCCACTCCGTGCAGGCGTTCTAGCC
>CAZBUI010000092.1:0-8372 GCA_964495055.1 uncultured Candidatus Bathyarchaeia archaeon
GTGCCGGCTGCTTTAGCGGTTCCTGATGCTATCTTGCCTTCGCCGCCTGTGAATGTCTCCTTAAGGGCGTTATCCCAGTAAACATTCACGGTTGCTCCAGCAGTAACACCATCACCTATAATGTAAAGCACATCGCCTTTCTGGACATATAAGAAGTCTGTACCGTAGACTTCTTCGTCTTCGTTTTCAATTTGTTCGATACCGATTACAGCATGTACTGGCACTATAGGTACTAGTGCCATCAACATTGTCGTTAATACTAGTAGCGTTATTAGCTTCTTACTATTCATTTTCCTTTTTCACCTTTCATCGCTAGACAGGGAGATCAGCCAAGCTGACCCGTCCCCGTCCATCGATCGGGATTCACAACAGAGACTCCATATATTAAGGTATGTCTACAAGAGGCACGACGATGTATACAGGAATGAGATAAAAATAAAGAACATAACTGCAGATAACAGCGATTATACACTAAATATATACCCTATAATAGAAAGTTCAAGCTAATTTTAATAAAAGGAGGGAGAATAAAGCAAACATCGTTGAAATAAAGGGTAAAAATACACCCTAATAAAATAGAGTTTTATATTAAAATTGTTAATTATTCCATCTTCTTCAGAAACTTCATCAAGACCAGCCCGCGGAGAACCTCCCTGTCGTTCTCGACGTACCCGATCTCCTCCATCAATCCCACGAGGTAATGGACCAGAAGATCGGTGAGCTCCATGGACATCCCGAACGACGTGCACCGTATAGAGACCAGGAAATCCTGCTCTTTGATCTCCGCCTCGTCCAGGTTCCAGGAGACCAGCAGATCCTTCTCCAGGAAAACGAAGACGTCCTCCCCGCTGAGCTTGGTGAGCAGATAGGCCCCGTACCATCTCCCGGACTCGTACCAGATGCCCGCCAGCTCCTCCGCGTCCTCAACGTACAGCCTCTTAACCAGGTCCTTGAAGCTGGCTCGGTTGACCTGGATGCTGCCGGCGCCCCGCTGGACCTTGACCAGCTGGTACGTGTCCACGGCCTCCTCCAGGCCCGAGCCCATCTCGTCGACCCTGAACGCCTGGTTGAAGACCTCCGTCGCGTAGCTGGCGACGCTGCTGCCCAGCCTGCCAGAGACCAGCCTGACACGGTTCGCCACCGCCGCCGGCACCACTATGAACTTGGTGTCGTCAAGAAGCTTCTCGACCACCTGTGTCACCTCTTGAACTCCATGTTCAGTATGCCCCTACGGATCTCCTTGCCGTTGAGCTTGAAGCCCAGCACCTGCAGCAGCTCCCCCATGAAGACGCTGAACAGCTCCGTGTAGCCGGGGGAAAGCCTCTCCCCGATGAACGACAGCTTGAGCCGCCTCGGCGTCTCGTCGAGGCTGTACTCGGTGCTCCCCAGGGTTAACATCTCCAGGGCGTCCCTGAGGGCGCCGAGGGGCATCTCGTGTTTGGCCTGGAAGTACTTGCCGTACCAGTGCCCCATCTCCTTGAATATGCCTGTGAACCGCTCCGGGTCCTCCTCGTAGGCGGCGTCCACGATCTGGTAGAGCAGCTGCTCGATGGTGAAAGTGAACCCTATCTCCCGGGCCCGCTCCAGCATCCACCGCTCGTCCACCACCTGCTTCAGGCTCAGCCCGATGCCCTCCACCCGGAGAGCCTGCTCCAGGATGTCGTTCACCGTCTGGTACACCGTCATGTCCTTCCGGTTGGCCAGCTCCACGATCTTGTTGGCGATATCCTCCTGGGCGGCCAGCATCTTACGTCTAGAGCTGCTCAACATACCCAGCCTCCCATACACCCATCACACCGAGAGCGTTCACATTCAAATCAGCAATACCTCATATAAAGATGAAGGATATTATAATCCCACGTTTTAGAACAGCTATTCAACCCCTTCAACCATAGCGCCACACTGCTTTTATCTACGAAGACCACCTACAAACAGCTAAAATGAAGGCGGCTAGAGATGTGGAAGACCCTCCACAACCGTATGCCTCCCTTGAGAGGCATACTAGAGCCCCACCTAGAGGGGATACTTCAGTCAACCTCAGCCCAAGCCTTTAACATACTCGGCATACTCGCCGGCTCCATCCTCGCGGGATCCTACGAAGCATTCAGCCGCTACCCGTGGGCCCTCCTCGTGTTCCCCGGCCTCCTGAGCAACAGGGGCGCCATCGGCGGCCTGCTCAGCGGGAGGCTGAGCACCGGCCTGCACCTCGGCACCATCCTGCCGAGGGTGAAGGAGAACACAGGGGACGCGCGCCAGCTGTTCTCCGCCGTGATAACCCTGACGGGGCTAAGCGCCGTCCTGAATACGCTGGGAGTCGGGCTGTTCTCCGTCGCGGGCTACGGCGTCGGGCCGAGGGAGCTGTACCAGCTGTTCCTCGTGGTCTTCTCCACTCTAGCGCTGTCCATAATGGTGGTGACCCCGATAACGTTCCTGGTCTCCATACAAGCATACAACCGGGGCTTCGACCCCGACATGCTGGTCTACCCCATAACGTCCACGACGGCCGACATCTCCATCAGCTTCATATACGTATCGATCCTGAGAATCGTGTCATGGAACAGCCCCGCAGGCAACGCCGCCCTGCTGCTGGTGACCCTCGTCTTCGCGGCCGCCGCCTCGGCGATACACCTCGGGAACAGGGAGCGGGTTGAGTACTCCAAGACCCTCAGAGAGTTCATCGGAACCCTCCTCGTCGTAACCCTCATAGTCACCCTGACAGGGTACATGCTCGGCAGGATCAGCGAGACGATCGGGAACACGCCCAAGGTCTACGCCATCTACCCCGCCATGATAGACACCGTCGGGGACGTCGGCTCTATAATAGGAAGCACCGCGACCACCAAGCTCAGCCTCGGCTTCCTCCAATCAAGGTTTTCATCGATCCGGGGCCACCTGAACGAGATCACGTACGCCTGGATCGGCTCGCTGACGCTGTTCACGGTTTACGCCCTGATATCGGCCTCCGCGTACGGGTTCGGCAACCTCCGCTCGCTGCTCGCCGTGGTCTGGCTCACCAACGTCACGGTGATCCCGCTGATAACCATAATCAGCTTCGGCATAGGCATCACAGCCTTTAAAAAAGGTCTCGACCCCGACAACTTCGTGATCCCCTTCGAGACGAGCCTCGCGGACGGCCTGACGACGGCGGTGCTGTACCTGATGATAAAGATGTGTTTCGACGCGGCTTAGACATGGATGGTTCATAAGGGCCATTAGTAAACCCGAGACCCGCCGCTAACAGAGGGGGCGCTGAGGAAAAGGGACGCCCCACGTCTCCGATCCAGAGCCAAGAGCGAAGACCCCTGCAGGTAAACGCGTTTAGTGTATTACTTTGACGGAGTCGGGGCTGACGCCGTTAAAGGGAGAGAACCCTGGATGACCACCACGTTTTCGTCAAGCAACGGCTTCAGTTCATCGACATGTGTTCGTTCAGAATCTATTTCATGAGACATCCAACAGATCATACGTGAACCCTCGCACTAAAACAGCATAAGTGTTTTCAGCACAGCTAATGGATAATATTCAGTGATACTTCATGACTGTGGAGTCGCTTAGGATAACGACCCTCGCCGACAACCTTGTGCTGCGGGCGGGTCTCCACGGCCAGTGGGGCCTCTCGTACCTGCTGGAGCTCGTGGACGAGAAGGGCGACCAGAGGAAGGTGGTCTTCGACACCGGCAACGACAGGGAGCCCCTCCTCCACAACATACGGGAGCTGGAGGTGGAGCTGGGCGACGTGGACGCCGTGGTGCTGAGCCACGGCCACGGCGACCACACCGTCGCCACGGTGGAGGTGGTGGAGGCCGCCGGCGGCTGCCCCGTCTACGCCCACCCCCACTGCTTCCTGCCCCGCTTCTACGAGGACAGGCGCGGCAGACGGACCAGGGGCGGCGTCCCCGAGGGTCAGGGCATAGAAGAGATCGAGGCGGCCGGAGGGAAGGTCGTCCTAGGAGAGGAGCCCCGGGAGGTGGTGCCCGGGCTCTGGACCACGGGCCAGGTGCCGCGGGTCTCCGGGTTCGAGGAGGTCTCGCCGCCCACCGACGGCGGCAGGAGGATAATCGTGGTGGACGGGGAGGAGCAGGACGACCAGATACTCTGCGACCAGGCCCTCTGGACCGAGGTGGAGGGCGTCGGGCCGTGGCTGATAACCGGCTGCGCCCACTCGGGCCCCGTGAACACCGGGCTCCGAGCCATGGAGCTGGGCGGCTTCACCCACCTATATGGCCTCATCGGCGGCACCCACCTCGTGGGCCGCAGCGACGCCTACATAAACCGGACCATCGAGGAGCTGCGCAGGTTCAGGCTGAGCTTCCTGAGCCCATGCCACTGCACGGGCTTCAAGGCCATGGCCAAGCTCTACCAGGCGTTCCCCGAGACGTTCGTGGTGAACTTCTGCGGCAGGGTCTTCGAGGCGGGCACGGAGCCGCGGCGCCGCCTCGTCTAGCTACCAAGGATGGTCCTTGAGCCCCAGGAGCCAGGCCACGTAGTTCACGGCGTAGTGGATGGGCACCGTCAACACGAGTATGACTGCCACCTCCACCAACGAAACCCGCTGAACCGGGTAGCTCAGCAGCACGGCGAAAGATATGAAGTCGAGCTGATCCACCAGGGGAAAGCTATCCCCCGGCATCAGGTTCCTCCGGCGCTTAAAGAAGCTGGCCACTAGGTCGCCGGCCACGGCGCCCACCGACTGGAGGGCGCCGCCCACCGGGTTCCCCTGCAGCACGCCCACCGCGGCGCCGACGAACACGCCGAACAAGGTGCCCTTGACGGTCTTGTGGCTGCCCAGGAACGGCTTGCCGTCGAGCCACTTCCTGCCGCCGTCCAAGGCCATCCCCCCGCCGAGGACCACGGGGCTGGCGTTGGCGAAGTAGGCGGGCAGATAGAGGTAGACCACAGATAGCACAATCATCAAGCTCATAGCTGCGTCGCTGACGCTCCTGTCTCGGTTATCCAGATGTTAATGGCGTTAGGGCTGGATATGGGTTTCTCCAGGGTCGCCTGCCGCATACCCTCCCAGGGCGTCTTCTCCAGCTTCAGTATGATAGAGCTCCAGTAGCTGAGGAGCCGGGGGGCTACGGGCTCTACCTGTGACGTCTCCAACACGCTGCGCACCTGCCCCGTCAACAGGAACGCCGCGCCGCTTCTCCCAGCCATCTCCGAGATGTACCCGAGCTGACGGTTAAGTTCTTTGTTGGCGCGGTACGTCCTCTCCTCGTCCACGGTCTCGACCCTGTAGAGCCCCGTGACGCTGTCGAGCACCACCAGGTCCCTTGGGTCCAGCGCTGGCAGCTGCTCCAGCGTCTCCTCCTGTTCGCGGAAGCTCAGGGGCGTGTGCAGGTGGAGCCTCCTCAGCAGCGCCTCGCCCCGGGGCTCGGCTATCTGTGTGAGCCGCCCCGTGTTGAGCTTGCCGTCGGAGTCGATGTACACGGCCTTCGCCGCCCTGTGCTCGGCGAGGTGGCTGATGGCCGTGGTGAGGCAGAGAGACGTCTTGCCCGTGGCGGCCTCGCCGTACACCAGGCTCACGGCGCCGCAGGGGAAGCCGCCGCCGAGAAGCCGGTCCAGGGGCTCCAACCCTGTCTTAACCATCCCGGTCCACCCGGTGAACATCTAGGCATCCTCCACAGTCGTTGAGTCGAGCAGCCTCGCCGCCTGATCCTCGATGAGGGAGTCAACGTTCCGACGCGTCACGGCCGCCGTCGCACCCACCCTGGCGACGCAGGCGGCGCCCGCTGCCTGCCCTCTGAGCATCAACGCGGTGAGCCCCTCCGCATCCAGGAAGGTGATTCGGCTCCGGGGCACCCCTTCATCGATTAGCGCCTTTATGAGCCCCGCGCAGAGGGCGTCCCCGGCTCCCGTCGGGTCCACATCCGTCACGCTGAACGCGGGCATGTGGACCGTCAGGGCCCCGGTGGATGCATAGAGCCCCTCGGCGCCGTCAGACACCGCGGCCAGCCCCACACCCAGGCTAATCAGCCCATCGAGGACCTCCCCGGGCTCGTCGGCTCCCAGCATATCCCTGCCCTCATCCAGGTTACAGTGGAGAAGATCCACGCCGCCAAGCGCGTCCAGCAGGTTCCCCCATCCATACGTCGGCGGGACGACGTCTACCACGGTCAACGAGCCCACAGCGTGGGCGGCGCCCAGAACCACGTCGAGCCGTGGATCGACGTACCTAAGCCCGCCCACCGTCCCCTGATAGAAGACCGCTGGCCTCAAGTCCCTGACCAGCGCCTCTACCCGCTCAGGCTCCAGAAGGGTGTTCGCCGCGAGCTCCGCGATGAACCTCCTATCCTGGTTTCTCACTATGAGGGCTATGTTCTTGGCCGTGGCGGCGCCCCCGGTCACCTGGGGGTGCGTCTGAACGCCGTGGCTCCTGAGATGGGCTACGATCAACTCCCCGAGGCCGTCGTCCCCCACGCAGCCCGTAGAGTGCACCGCCCCGTGCCCGAGCTGCGCCAGGTCCAGCGCCACGTTGGCGGAGTGCCCCCCCGGCGACAGGTGTATCCCCCGGGGGGCGTACACGAGGCTCCCCGGCTCCCCTATCCCCGGAAGGTCGGGCACTATGAAGTCCGCCAGGTAGCTGCCCGAGCACAGGACGCTCATACGTATAAGCTGGGCTCCCATCGATTATTGAGGTTTCCCTAAATAATGGCAGCATGTAGAGGCGGCGTCCAGGGTTCGGAATAGGGTAAACTATCCAATGGACCGTATGCTGCCCGGCAGTCCTCCCGCTCGAGGGATCAAGCGTCTCTGCTCTATATGTCCTTGGGCAGCTCTTTCCCGCAGACGGTGCAGTACAGGGAGTCGCTGGGGTTCTTGCCGCCGCACTGGGGACAGTACACGGGGGCAGACACTTTGACCTCCCTCTTCTTGACCTTCTCGACTTCACCCTCCACCTCGTCGGCCACCCGCCGAAGGCCCTTCTTGGCGGCCTCGAAGGCCTCGTCCATGAGCTTGGCGGCGTTGCTCAGCGCCGCCTCAACTTCCCTCTCCCAACCTGATCGAGTGTACGTCGGCGTCTTGACGCCGGCCTCCTCCCCAGCCTCGGTTCTCAGCCCGCACCTGGGGCAGAAGTACGCCTCGTCGGAGATCTCGTCTCCGCAGCCTCTGCATTTCACCATGAGAAAGGTATTACGCTAGCGATATAATTATGTTGTGGTCGGCCGTCACCAGGCCTTCAACGATATCCTCGCGTCGTGGAGGATCGCCCAGACGTAGGAGGGGCCCCTCACCATGGAGGCGATCTCGCTGGGGCCCTTCACGGGCACCATGGGGTAGGCCTTCATGAAGCCGCGCTTGGACAGGCTGTAGCTGGTCCGGTTCAGCAACAGCCTGTCCCCCTCGACGCGGTAGGTGAACCTGATCCCCGTCTTGGTGAAGAACGTCTCGCCCGCCCTCTTCCGTATACGCACCCAGACCTCCTCGAAAGACGGTTTACCGGACATATGACACATTAAATATTACTAATATGTAACCATAAGTTTTACGATATAGACAGGTGTTCTCTGCAACCCGAAAGGAGCTATCTGTTTAACCACATAGGCTGTAACACCTTCCATGCCCACCTTGGAGGTTTACGGATTCCCACTCACACTAGATATCCGAGGTCTCTCAGGTACCGGCGTACCGCAGATTTCACGAAGTCCGGGATGCTGGTGTACCCGTGGTTGCCGCTCTCTATGACTTCCTCTATCTTCTTAGCCAGGCTCTCGGGGAGGTTCACAGTGTGGTACTTGTACTTCCTTTCAGGCATCCTATGCTTTTCTAAGCTTTTTCATTTAAAAAGCTTTATTTTTATAGGCAAATCCAATGATAGAGAACTAAAATAACTCTGGTTTCACGCGTCTCCAGCAACCACATGTGTGAAACATTACCACATCTCTGATGTATAGAAAAAAAATTCTGTTATTTAGTTACCCTCACGGTGGCCGAGAGCCACGTCGAGGTCCCGGAACCAGAGGAACAGCTTCCTGTAACCCTCGTAAACTATGTCGCTCACGTGCTCGGGGGCAATATCGGAGAGGTAGAGCTCCTCGGTGACGTCCGAGACGGCGGCGGCGAGCCTGTCTCTCACGTAGTCGATTGCCTTAAACTCAAGCTCCATCGCTTTCCCCAATTCTTCGCTTTCGGGGCCTTCGCCGCCCCAATATGCGTCCTTACCGTCCACCCCTCTCAGGTAGATATCTTCCCCCCGGATGATCACGGCTGGCGCCCCGTGGCCCGTGTTTTGAAGCGTCTTCATGAATTCGACCTTCCTCCTGATCCTCGCTGCCAGTCTCTCATAGTATTCGAGGTTGTGGTGGGCGAGATCGCCCAGTGGGAAGAGAACCACGGGGATGGGTGGATGGTGTGTGAGCTGGAAACAGATG
>CAZBUI010000093.1:0-2351 GCA_964495055.1 uncultured Candidatus Bathyarchaeia archaeon
AGGCCCCCCACGAGGCCGTCGTCCAGCAGGATGGTGTAGTAGTCCGCCCAGTCCATTGCTCGCATCTGGAACTCGAGTGAGTCGTAGCCCGGGGGCCCGCCCGGCTCCTCGGCTCCGACCTCGACGTCGCTCTCGAACGCCCGCTTGGATATCTCGGCGAGTAGGTAGGCGTCGTCCTCGACGGCCTCCACGAGGCTTACTCTGTCTTCCATCGACAACTCGCCCATGTATACGGCGGGCTAGGTGAAAAGCGTTGGGCAGAGTCTCGCAGAGTTATTAAGGCGGCGGCCCCCGATATGCGTAAGAGAGAAGAGATGATAGCCGGCTCGAGGCGGAGGGTGAGGGTAAGGCGGGTGGACGAGCCGCCTTACGCCGTTGACTGGTCACGGGTCGAACGTTACGACCAGGTGAACCTGATATTCAACAGGATAGGGAACGACCCGGGCTGGGAATGCTACCTCCACACAGAGGAGGAGGTGGGCCTGCAGAACATAGGTGAGGCTAAGCCGGGGTACGATAGGGTGGACTACGCGCTGGCTGAGGCCGCGTGGACGGTGCACGACGTCTGGACAGAGGCTTTCAGCTGGGACCGCTTGGTGCGGCCCGGCGGCCCCAGCCTCATGGGGGACAAGTGGTACAGGACGCGTTACGAGGTGGACGACGTGGCGGAGATGACTGGGAAGCTGAAGAAGGCGGCCAGGTTCTTCGGCGCCAGCCTCGTCGGCGTCGCCGAGGTCAACGTGAACTGGCTTTATGCTAACCATCGGGAGAGCCTTGAGCCCCTGGAGCTGCCCCGGGGCGTGAGGTACGCCGTGGTCATGGCGGTGGAGATGGACGAGCTGGGGATAGCGACGAGCCCGGAGGCGCCCGCCGCCGCCGCGACGGGCGTCGGGTACAGCAGGCTCGCGTTCGTTGCGTCGTCTCTGGCCGAGTTCATCAGGAACCTGGGGTACACCGCGGTGCCCGCCTCCAACGGCGTCGGGCTCAGCGTTCCGCTTGCGGTGGACGCGGGGCTCGGCGAGCTTGGCAGGAACGGGCTGCTCATCACCCCGGAGTACGGGCCCAGGGTGCGTCTCTGCAAGGTGTACACGGACCTCCCGCTTGCGCCGGACAAGCCCATCGAGTTCGGAGTGCACGAGTTCTGCAGGACCTGCAAGAAGTGCGCTGAGGCGTGCGAGGTGGAGGCCATCAGCTTCGAGGACGAGCCAAGCTACGGCGGCGTCTGCAAGAGCAGCAGCCCCGGCGCGTTGAAGTGGGCGGTGGACGGCGAGAAGTGTTACAGGTTCTGGTGCGAGAATGGCACCGACTGCAGCACCTGCATCAGCGTCTGCCCCTACAACACGGGGCGGGTGGAGGCCTACGCGGACGAGTTCTGGGCGAGCCCTTGATCCGCTGCGGACGGGGGAATTGGTTCTAGAAGGGTTCTCCATGGCCACCATGTTGCAGAAGATGTCTCTGGCGTGTGTGGGCTGCCCTCCCCCTCCCCCCTTCATGGGTTTCAGTGGGGAGCGTCATGGTTTTTACTTGTTTTTGGGTTCTGAGCGATTCTCGTGTCTTGTTTGGATGTGTTCTGCAGCTGTTCTGCACAGGTTCTGCAACTGTTCTGCTTAGGTACTTGTGGTTGGGGTTTCGGCGTCCCTATAGGTATTCGAGGCTGAGGCCAAGGGAAATGTTTGGGGCTTTCTTATTTCTTGGCTTCCGCGCTGCGGTCAAGGGATTTCTGTATGTTTGGGATCTTGTTGTTCGGGACGTTGACCCGCACGTAGGGGCTGTCGTACACGTCCTCCCTGTTGTAGAGGGCTATGGCTTGCTCCAGCCGCTGCTCCACCTGGTCTATGAGCTCGTTGAAGGCCTTGATGAAGTCGTTGAGCTCGTCGATCATGCCGTTTATGTGCTCCAGGTACTCGGGGGTGAGCTCGCAGGTGACGCACTTGAAGCCGGCGACGGCGTCGTCGAACGCCTTGAGGGCGTCGTTGATCCCGTCTATGAGGATCTGGGCCTCGTCTATGCAGGTGTGGAGGGTCCTGTGGGTGTATCGTTCGGTGCGGGCAAGGTTGTGGTCCACCCAGCTCTGGAACAGCGTGCAGGTCCTCATGGACTCCTTGCGTATGTCGGAGGCCTCCTGCTTGGGGTCCACGCCGGTGATGAGTTTGGCGATGCCTATGCCTATCTCGCTCATGGCCCAGCCCTCGAGGCTTAGGAGGTCTTTCACGGTCTGGCTGGCCTCGCTGGCGAATCCCTTCCCTATCTCGGTGCCGATGTGTTTGCCCATCTCCTTCATGGCCTCCTCGCCGCCCTTCTTGAACGCGGTCTTGCCCATGCTGGCGCCGGGCTTCACTATGGCGGCTACC
>CAZBUI010000093.1:2361-8096 GCA_964495055.1 uncultured Candidatus Bathyarchaeia archaeon
ACCTTCTGAACATTCTCGGCCTCCTTACGTATCTCCTCTTCGGACTTGGTGAGGCTCTGGATGACGGCGTAGGCGGTGTCCCACTCCATTATGAGGCGGCTCACCTCCCTCATGTCCTGCCGCCACTGGCTCCGGGAGGCGTCCAGGTCGTCCTCGATGGGGCCCAGGGCGTCGTCGAGCTCCCACATGGCGTCCTCGCATTTCTCGTTCTCCTCCTCCACGACCTCGGGGTGCTCCTCGCAGCTGTCGCCCGGCTCTTTCTTCTTCTTATCTTGGTTCTTGATGTAGTCGTAGATGAGTAAACCGCGAAGCCGAAGAACGTGACCAGGATCACCAGCAGGGGGTCTAACCCGGGCTCGGGCTCCTCGTCTTCGTCGGACACCCCTGTGCCTGTCGGGGTCACCTGTACCCCCTTTTCGTTTGTTACGTCTGCGCCGTCGTCGTCCGTGACGGTGAGGACCACGGTATAGTCGCCCGCGTCGGCGTACGTGTGGGCGACACTCTTCTCCCCCCTTGGAACACCCAACACCTGCCAAGGTGGTTTGAAGCAGGCGCATCGGCAGAATATGATTGGGTCAATCTGAGGACTAACGAGACGATTGTTTGGAGATGGACGACACTCTTCATCTCACCAGCAATTCAGGTCTTACACCAGTTCGAGGGAAACCGGACTGTGGGAGAAGAAAAGATGCCTTCAACCTACATCTCGACAATAAACCCTGTCACAAGAGGCATAATCAATGTTACAGCGGTTGATGGAGAGATCCCTGAAGGATTTGGCCTCCCCGTCGTCACCCTATTCTCTCTATGGATGCCCGAGGACGTGAAAATCGGAGACCATGTTTCTGTCGTAGGGCCCTATGGAGCCGATTATCCCAGTGCACCTGTACTGCGAACAGAGAATCTGAATATTCCTTACAACGAGACCGAATGCCATGTCCCTGGATTCGAGTTAGAGTCTGGTGCCCCTGAAGAGGACCTATGGTGGTATGCCACTCAATCCAAGCTCTTGGCCAAGTTTTACATGAACTGGCCATCTTGTGATGCGGAGACGGTCTGCCTTCTCAAAGAATTCACCGCTCCTAGTGCACATGATTTAGTTGTTTCTCTAGACACCTTTGAACTATGGAAGCTGGAAGAAGCCTACTGGTTGAAGGTCACAGTTCTCAATCAAGGAACTTCCACTGAATCCAAGGTAGAGGTAATTCTGCTTCTGAATGGCAACAACGTGGACTCGACGTTGATCCCGGAGCTGGTCAACGGGGCCTCGTACACGCGGAGCGTCCATGAATGTATCTCGGAGGAAGGGACGTACAACCTCACAGCGTACACACACCCGGTCCCAGGGGAGATCAACCTCTCTCGAACAACGTTGCGGCTAAGTTGATCACCGTCAAACAGCCGCCCATCAACCCTGTGCCGGGGCATTACGTCAACTACACCATATACTCACATAATGAAACCGTGGATATGATATACGGCTGGGCTAAGTTAACTTATCAGAGCTACAAGACGCCTACTTGGGTCAATGTTTCAATGGAACAGCAAACTGATGAATTCACTGACTCGTACTGGACGCTGCTCAACGTTATGAACAGGCAGTTTGAAGATGGAAACGCCACTTGGCTATTTTGGATCGAAACAGACATTCAGCTAGGTGACGATATCCAGCTCGCCGACACGGTAGCAAGGGTAATTGATAGCGGTATCATCGATGCCGCTGGATCCACTCGTGAATGCTGGATTCTTGAATCTGTTCAACCTGAATGGAACGGAACATGGTTCGGGTTCGATAAGGAGACGGGAATCTTACTCTACATTGAAGTGGTTCGCCCCGAAGAAGGTGAAATGAACTTCACCCTCACCTCAACGAACATATTTTCACTCGAGTGGGAGGTTACACAAGAACTCAAGGTAGGCTGGAACCTTATTGGGATGCCATTCACGGATACATTCTTAGAGGAGATATTCGCCCACACTCTGGCACACGTCGAAGCCATATACGGGTACTGGAATGGCTCTTGGAGCTACTGGCTGCCCGGGGTATCCTCCACTCTTACCCGTCTAGAGTGTGGTATGGGTTACTGGGTCAAGGCAGACACACCGTTCGCAGTCACATTAAACGGCACAGTTGACGAGGCTCCTCCCATGTGTACGGGTTGGAACCTTGTCGCAGTCAACTCCACGGAGCCGTTGCCTGTTGAGGACTATGTAGCGGGTGAGGGCGGTGTTCACCCCTAGGTCCTGTATGAGGAGGGCGAGGCCGATGGGCGCCATGACTACGGTGACGACGCCGTACTGGTCGGGTCCCAGGAGCCTCGCCACGACGATGATGGTCAGCGCTGAGACGAGGGTCGAGGCTATCTGTCCCGTCATGAGCTGTAGGCTGCCCCGCGCCGACCCCCTCACGGTCTCGTTAAATCCCTCAGCCAGCGCCAAACAGCCTCCACCAGTGACCTTAGAGTGTGTTCAACTATGTGATAAAGCGAACTCTAATTCATAGGCTTCGAGGAACAAATGGGAAGTATTTGACTTACGCATGCGCCGGATCATGGGTGCCTCTGTGGGTCTCTATTTGGTGTTAATTCTTTATTTGCTCGGGGCGTGCAACACACGAAGAATAAAGGGTGTAATTACGCACTAGAAAACTTGAGAGGATTCGGCTTAACCCATAAAATCCGGTTTAAAACGGGCCTTCCCTTATAAGGGCTTAAATACGCTGACAACCCGAGACAAGGTTAATCAATATCCTCTAGAGATTTAACTAATTATGGAGAGCCAAAAATGGAGGCAATGAAGATGATGAGAGCCAAAATAGGCCTTTTGGCCCTCACCCTAACTTTAGTTATCATAGGAACAGCATGCGTGTGTGCGGCAGTGTCCCCTCCAGCGCCACAATTAAATTCTCCTCCAAATGGCGCCGTGGTCACGATTGATTCAATCAACTTTGTATGGGGTGAGGTGCCTCATGCTAATGGGTATTATTGGATAAGTTATGTACGCGCTGAAGATAAGGAAGAGGATTGGTGGGCGGCGTTTCCTAACAACAGGGTTTACGGCACCGAATATACAGTACCTAAAGAGTATTTGAGAGATACGATGGTATATAATTGGGCCTCGCCTTCAGACACGTTTTATTGGCGAGTCATATCGGAAGTTGATGTCGCTTATTACTGGCCCGAGAGTTGGAGTCCTTATTCAGATGCCTGGTGTTTTAACGTGCTAAAATGGCCTGCTGCGTGGATTGACAATAACTATTGGGAGTGCTACACTTTGGACGATGGTCTAGAGTGGATCGACAGCCAGACATATTTGGGGCTGCTCCCTTGGGGGAGTCCAGATCCTGGTTGGTGGGAGCCCGCGGGGGAAGGGGTGACTCCCATCACGGTTTCTCCTACCGCCCGACTTAGCTGGAGCGATCGTGGTACGGATGAACAGCAAAAAAACGTCGCCTTCGCTGATTACTATAGAGTCCAACTAGCCGCCTCCTCTAGCTTCAGCAATCTAATCGCTGACACTGCGACTGAGAACATCTCTTACGTTACTCCCGAGCTGTCGCCGGGAGCCTATTACTGGAGGGTGCGAAGCGAGAGAAACGATGGACTCGTGACGGAGTGGAATTCACCAAGAAAGTTTATTATCGCGGAAGCTGCTCCTGAACCTTCAAATATCTCTTGTTCTGCCTCATCTTCTAGCTTCACTATCGGAGGCTCCGTCATATTATCAGGCAACATTGTTCCAGCGTACTCTGGAGGCATCGTCACTATCAGCTACAGTGACGATGGGTCATGGAGCAGATTGGCTACGGTGACAAGTGGTTCAGATGGCGGTTTCTCCTACTCGTGGACGCCTCCATCACCCGGATCGTATCAGGTCATGGCTTCATGGGAGGGGGACGGTTCATACAGCGGAGCTTCCAGTGTTGTTGTGCCAGTCACAGTAACCAAGATTTCAACGACCATCGCGTGTTCTGTCTCCCCGTCTGAGGTCACCAAAGGCGGTTCTGTCACCGTCTCAGGCTCCACTAGTCCCACGGTCCCCGGTGCAACATTAACTTTAACCTACAAGAAACCTGATGCAACGACATTCACGAGGACTGTCACGACTGGCTCAGGCGGCTCATATAGCGACGCCTACGAACCTGACGCAGCCGGCTCATGGAGCGTATCCGCCTCATGGGCTGGAGATTCTACACACGAAGGTGCATCCAGCTTATCCGCCTCTTTCACGGTAAAGAAGTCGGGTTGCTTCATAGCTACAGCAACCTATGGGTCAGAGTTAAGCCCGCAAGTACAGTTTTTGAGGGGATTCAGAGACAACACCGTGCTCAGCACCTTTGCAGGCAGCAGTTTTATGACGGTCTTCAACGGGTTCTACTATTCCTTCAGCCCCGGCGTCGCATCAACCATTTCAGATAACGGGGTCTTGAGAAAGGCGATGAAGGTGGTTCTATACCCACTAATAGGCGTGCTGCGCTTAAGTTATCTGGTTTTCTCTTTCTTCGGCTTCAGTCCAGAGTTGGGAGTAGTGATGGCTGGCTTAGTGGCAAGTTCGCTCATAGCCGTCGTATACGTATTGCCGTGGGTCTTGTTGCTCGGCTTCCTAAAGAAGTTCAGGCTATCCACAAAGACGGTCCGCTTAACGGGTCTGATCTGGGTGGGTAACGTTGTGGCGATAGCCTTGGCGGAGACGCAGCAGTCTCCGCTGTTAATGATGGCAGCCAGTGGAGCTTTCATAATCGTAACGATATGCCTAACAACCCTAGCCACGATAAAGGCAGTCATGGAACGCTTTATTTCCTGAATCCTTCCCCTGATCCAGCTTGAGAGAACTGATGCTTCAAGAAAGAGCCATTTCAAGAATTCCTACGTCAATAAAACCGCCCGCGCGAACGTTGTATGAGCTGTGATTGGGAAAAATATTTTGTTAGAGGATATGAAGAGAACTCGGATTTACCTCTGTTTCTACTCCCCCCAGTTAAGCTTAAGGATCAAACCATACGAAGACGCTGCATGGACTCCTTCGCCTCGTACATCTTCCGCTAAGCCTACGAGAAAGTAGACAGAAAAGGCTACTGACTCGCCAAGATCGAATCAGCCGTCAACTGGGAGCTGTTCCGACCCATCGTCAAGGCAATGTACCGAAACGACACCGAGAGAGGCGGACGACCCAACACCGACGAGGCGGTGATGGTGAAGCTCCTCGTCCTCCAGCAGTTGTACGGGCTCAGCGACACTGAGCTGGAGAAGCAAGCTCTGAACCGTATCGATTTTCAGCACTTTCTCGGCTTACCTGAGAACCCTCCTGATTACTCGACAGTCTGGCCGTTCCGGGAGCGCCTTCCCTCGCCGGGGATGGATAAGTTCTTCTGGGCGGAGCTGCAGAGGCAGCTCGACGAGAAGAGCCTCCGGGTCCGCAAGGGCGTAGCCCGGGACGCCAGCTTCATCGAGGCGGACCCGGGTCCGTCGGGGAAGCCGCGTGGGGGCGAGGCGGCGACCCGGAGGAGCCGAGACGGTTACTGGGCGAAGAGGCTTAAGCAGTCGCTTTTCGGCTTCAAACTGCACGTTAAGACGGATATCGACCTGAGCCTCATTCGGGCGGTGGAGACACCGTCGGCATCGGTGCACGACAGCCGTGTGGACCTGTCGGAGCCGGGTGAGATCGTGTACCGGGATAAGGGGAACTTCGGCGCTGTGCCTCGTGGCTGGGATGCTACGATGAGGAGAGACGTCTGT
>CAZBUI010000094.1:0-8034 GCA_964495055.1 uncultured Candidatus Bathyarchaeia archaeon
GGCGACATGGAGAGCCCCCACGGCGACAACAGCCAGAAGATACCACCCCACACCGGGTTCCCCGGGTTCACCGTCCCCATGGGGTTCACCCACGGCGGCCTCCCGACCGGCCTCCAGCTGGTGGGCCGGCTCTTCAACGAGCCCACCCTGTTCAGCGTCTCCTACGCCTACGAGCAGGCGACCCGGCATAGGAAGCCCCCCGACGGTTTCCCCGGTCTGTGACCCACCTATTTTTAACCTGAGTCACCGATTCGATCACGGTGGGCCCGGTGATCCCTTGGCTGAATCTGGGACTTATGGTGTACTCCTCGATCTTGTTCCTGTACTTCTATGTGATGAGCGTGTCCCCGGCAGGCCTCGCAAAGGTCTTGGAGGACGAGGCCTACGCTAGGTGCGCGAGGTACCGCCAGGCGGCGATGCTCTTCGAGTTCTTGGCGGGGAGGTATATCGTATACTTCTATCACCCTCTTCCAGGCCCCTACCCCGGACTTTTCCATGGGGGTGGAACGTGTCCAAGGCGCTAGGGCTTCTCATAGGCGCGCCGAGCATGTACATTATGTTGCGAGGGATGAGGGACGCGGGCGAGGAGTCCCTGACCCCGGACAAGGCGGGCCATGTTCGGAGAAATATACGAGCGCGTGAGGCACCCTCAGGCCGTGGGGGAGGCGTTCCTGAGGTTCTCGATGGGCTTGCTGCTGAACTCCCCGTTCCTGGTGCTCTTCAGCCTCATCGACGTCCCGATGTTCCTGATAATGTGCAAGGCCGAGGAGCAGGGCCTCATACTCAGGTTCGGCGACGCCTACATCGAGTACATGAAGACGACGGGGGCGTTCATCCCGAGGAGGAGATGACCTTAGAACTCCTCTATGGTCACGGGTCTATGCTGAGCATGGAACAGCGTGTCCATCTCGTCGACGTAGCCCTCATCGGAGACCTCCGCCAGCCCCATCATCCATAGCTTCCTGAAGTCCACCACCCCCATTATTAGGGACGAGAACCACGCCACGTCGAGAGTTGTCTCCACGTCGTAGCCGCCCTCGTCCATAACCAGAGGGTTCCCATCCTTGAATTGGACGACCATGGCGCCGTCGTTCTCTGGCAGGAAGCTGTCCCGCACCGTGAGCTTGACCCTGAGGCTGACGCCGTTGAAGCAGTGGCCGGCTAGCTCCTCCCATATGCCTTGGACGTCTATGACCCTGTACATTATGCCCACGCCCTGGACGTTGGTCTCCTGGCTCGTGTAGAACATGCGGGGCACCCCGTCACGGGGGTCCCTGGGGACGAAGTGCAGGTCGTCGTCCATGGTGTTCAGCACCACCCTCTCCACCTGGTCGAGCTGAGCCCCCAGGAAGCCCAACAGCCCCCGAAGCGCCTCAGGAGTCTCGTACACCAGCGTGTGTACCTCTAGCTCCTGGAGCAGCTCGTGGTCCTCCCTCAGCTTCTTGTAGCCGAAGGCCACGAACCCCTTCACCGCGTCGCCTTCCCTGTACCCCACCACCTTGAAGCGATCGATGAGCCGCTTGAAGTAGCTGGCCCTCTTCTCTATCATGCCGTGGTCCTATGGGCGTACCTGAAGCACGAGACCAGGGCGTCCACGTCCGCGTCGCCGAGGCGCGAGACGCTTTCCTTGGGCCCCCGGGGCAGGTCCCCGGGCCTGAACCTGTACTGGTTCATCTTCCTGCCGTACCCGTACTCCCTCCTCACGTAGTAGTCGGGCCTGAACGGGTAGAGGGCCATGAGCTTGGCGCCCCTGCCCCGGTAGTGGCGGTGGGCGAACTCCATCATCTCCTTGGAGACGTGCATCTTCCTGTGGAGGGGGTCCACGCAAACGTTGCCGACGCCGCCCACGAGTACCGGGTAGCCGTACAGCGTCATCTTGAAGTCGTGGAGTCTCATCCCCCAGCCATCTCGCCGCCCCTGAAGCACCCGTAGTAGTTGACGCTGTGGTCCGTGTTCTGCGCGGCCTTCATGCGCTCGATCCAGCCCCGCCTCCTCTCCTCCGATACGTCTGTGAACATGGCCGGATAGAAGTCCAGAGTGATCCTCATATAGTCCTCGAACTCGTCGTCCCTGATCCGCCTGACCTCGCTCATGCCCTGAAAGAAGATCAGCGGAAAGATAAAGGTAAGTAAAGGCTACCTGAGCTCGTCGAGGAGCTTGCCCACGTCGGTTTCGAAGGGCCTCCCCACGAGGGGCCCGTCCTCGAGCGCGGGGAAGCTCTCCCGGTAAGGCGGCCTCCGCTCAGTGTAGAAGACGCCTATGGGGATGCGGTCACCCCACTCCAGCGCCTTCATGTATGCGGCGTCGAAGTCCCCCGCGTCGTGGCCCTCGTCCTCCAGCTTGTAGACCCTCTCCTTGTAGAACTCGTAGGTGTTCACCCTGTTGAAGGTCACGCAGGGCTGCAGCACGTCCACCAACGCGAAGCCCGTGTGCTGGATGGCCTTCTTGAGCACCTCCTTCATGTGCCTGGGCTCCCCCGCGAAGGTCCGGGCCACTAACGTGGCGTCGCCGGTGAGCGCCTGGGTGAGGGGGTTGACGCCTGTCTCGAAGCTGCCCCGTGGGCTGGTCTTGGTCACGAAGCCCTTCTTGCTTGTGGGGCTGGTCTGGCCCGTGGTGAGCCCGTAGATGAGGTTGTCGTGTATCACATAGGTTATGTCCACGTTGCGCCTGGTGGCGTGGGCCAGGTGACCCAGCCCGATGCTGAAGGCGTCGCCGTCACCGGCGAACCCGATCACCGTGAGGCCGGGGTTTGCCAGTTTGATGCCCGTCGCCGCCGGCAACACCCTGCCGTGGATGCTGTGGAACCCGTTCACGTTTATGTAGTCGGTGAGCTTGCCGTGGCAGCCTATGCCCGTCACGGCGACGACCTCCTCCCGCTTCAGCCCCAGGGCCACGAGGGCCTGCTTCACCGTCATGAGTATCGCGAAGTTGCCACAGCCGGGGCACCACGTGTTGGCGGCCGGGGTCCCGAACTCCTTCACGGAGGACATCACGCCACCTCCAGGACCCTGTCTCGAATCTCGTGGGGCGTGAACGCCCGGCCGTCGTACCGTAGGGCCACGTGCTCGAACCCGTACCCCGTGTTGAGCTTGATGAGGGTCCCCAGCGGCGAAGCCCTGTTGTTCTCCACCAGGAGGGTCTTGCCTTCCAGGTACTGGGGGAGCCCCTCGGGGAAGGGCTCCACCACGGCCACCTGCACGTACCTCGCCTTGACCCCCTCCGCCTCCAGCATCCCTATGGCCTCGAGGGCGGGACCCTTGGTGCTCCCCCACCCCACGAGGGTGACGTCGGGGTCCTCCGCGCCGTAGACCCTTATGGGCTCCAGCGCCTCGACGGCCTCCCTGATGCGGGCCGTCTTACTGAACCGTTTGTCGACCATCGCCCTCGTCTGCTCGGAGTCTGAGGTGCTGAACCCTCGCTCCGTGTGCTCGTTGCTGTTGGCCAGCACCAACGCGTTCATCGTGCCCGGCGTGGCGCGGGGGCTGACGCCGTCCTCGGTGATCCTGTATCTGCCGTACTCCTCGCCGCCGCTCCACTCGGTGACCAGCTTGCCCCTGTCGATCTCGACCCAGGATAGGTCGAAGGGCCGCGTGGTCTTGTGGCTCTCCACCAAGTTCTTGTCCGTGAGCAAGATGACGGGTATCTGGAACCTCTCCGCCAGGTTGAACGCCTCGGCGGTCATGTAGAAGCACTGGTCCACGTCGCCCGGCGCCAGAACCACGCGCTGGAACTCGCCGTGGGCGCCGTAGACGGCGAACAGCAGGTCGCCCTGGCCCGAGTAGGTGGCGAGGCCGGTGCTGGGTCCGGGGCGCTGGGCAAGCATCACCACCACAGGCGTCTCCGTCATGGCGGCCAAGCTCAGCCCCTCCGCCATGAGGCAGAAGCCCCCGCCGCTGGTGGCAGTCATGGACCGCACCCCCGAGTAGCCCGCGCCCACCGCCATCAACATGGCGCTTATCTCGCTCTCCGTCTGCACCACCGCTACGCCGCTCTCCGCGTCGTGGGCGAACATGTAGTGCAGCACCGGGCTGGCCGGCGTCATGGGGTAGGCCGAGTAGAACCTGCAGCCCGCTGCCAACGCGCCCAGGGCCACCGCCTCGTTGCCCGTGAGCCATACAAGCTCGGGGCGGGGCCCCGGCTCCACTGTACACCCAAACCCCAGGCCGAGCCCGGCCACGCAGTCGTAGCCCTTCTGCAGCGCCTCAACGTTCATCTCGACGATGCGGGGCCTCCCCTCGAAGGCGTCGGCGACGACCTCCTTCAGCGTCTCGAGGCCGAGACTGATGAGCGCGGCCACCGCGCCCAAGGCCACGGTGTTCCTCATGATCTCGGGGCCCTCAAGCTCCTTCACGATCTCCGTCATGGGCACGGGGTAATACGTGACGTCGTCCCTCCCCGACTCGCCGGCTTCAAACCCTTTCTCGTCCAGTATGACGCCGCCCCCCTCGTTCACGCTTTCCAGATGCAGGGCGACGGTCTCCTCGTTCAATGCCACAAGCAGATCGGTGTGCGTCGTCGGGCCGTGCACCTCCCTGCTGGAGGCCCTGACCCTGTAGAAGTTGTGGCCGCCCCTGATGAGGCTCGGGTAGTCTATCTCTCCGAAGCAGTGGAACCCGGCCCTCATCAACGCCTTCCCCAGAAGCATGCCGCTGCGGCTTATCCCCTGCCCCGCCTCGCCTCCGATGATTATGGAAACCGTGTCGTCCAATAACCCTGTACACTTCATCTCAAACACTCCAATAAAACCCGGAACATGTTTACACCGAGAAGCACGGTTAATATAGGTTTAGCACGGGCTGGCTCTTCGCCCTCGGAAAACATTTAAAACGTATAAACCGGCGTATCAAAGGATAGGTGAAAGCATTGCCTACAATCACTGTTAGTGACGCTTGCGACGGAAGCGCTGTGTGCGTGGATGTCTGCCCCATGAACGTGTACGAACTAGTAGACAACAAGGCCGTACCAGAGAGGGCCGACGACTGCATCATGTGCATGGCGTGCGTCAACGCCTGCCCAAACCAGGCCATCACGGTCGAGGAGTAAACCCTCTAAAAACTTTTCCACCTATTTTTAATGATCAGTGCTGCCTGACAGCGATAGCCCTCACTATGTCGGCCGTGTTCTCGCACCAGTCGGCGACGGTCTCGAGGGCGTCGAGGAACTCGTTCAGCAGTATAAGGGCGCCTGTGGTGAACCCCGGGAACTCCAGCGACGCTAAGAGCTTCCTCGCCTCCCCGTAGAGGTCGTCGATGTTCTCCTCGAGCATCTCCACCTCGTTCGCCAGCGTCAGCGCCTTCTTGCTGTCCCTCGGGAGGGCCCGGACGCACTCGGTGAGCACCTTGACGCAGTCCACGTTCGCCCTGACCATATTCATGGCGGCCCCCTTCATCTCGTCGGGCGCCTTCTCGAAGGGGATGCTGTTTAGAATCCTGCCGGCCTCCCTGCTCCAGTCTGCGATCCAGTCCACGGCGCGCACCAGCTCCATGAGGTCGTCCCTCTCCTCGGGGAACATCTCGCCCTCCGTGAGCTCCTTTACCATCCTGCGGCGCAGCTCGTCGGCCTGCATCTCCATCTCGGAGACGCTCAAGTAGGACCTCTTGCACTGCTCGGCGTCGCACTCGGCCGCAGCCTCCACCATGTCGTAGAGGCTGTTCACCGCCTTCTGGGACAGCTCCAAGTGGTTCTCCACCATCCCCAAGACGTTTTGTCCCCTCTTAGGGGCGAACCAGCCGAACAATCTCCGTGACAAGTTTAGCCAACAAATCTGTGTTCTACTATACTATATACCTTCCTTCCTAATCTTGCCTAGATCAAATAATAGTACAGGATGACGGCGGCAGGAACGACGTGGAACAGCGCCGCGATCACCAGAGTCGTCCTCGGCGAGGACGAGACAAAGGCGGCCACACGCCTCACCAGCCTCGAGAAAGGGTCAAGCAGGGGCATGAAGATGAGGGCCCCCACCAGGTTTATGGTGAGGTGCACCAGCCAGACCCCGAGGCTCACGGGGTCGCCCGTGGCCAGAGCCGCGATCATCACGTCGAAGACGGTGCCGATGTTGGCGCCTAGGATGTAGGGCAGTATGTAGTACTCGGCCCTGATGACGCCGCTGGAGGCCAGGGGGACTAGGAGCGAGACCATTACCGTGGTGCTGGGCACCATGACCGTGAACAGGAAGCCGGCGGCGAACGCCCTCAGAGGCCTTGAGAAAGTCATCCTGATGAGGTTCCAGCTCCGGGGCATGCTGAATATGGCCGTCATGTACCGCTCCACGGCCCCCAGCGCGAGCACCAGCAGGAGCCCCCCAAGCACCATGCCGCCCCACGGGGGGATGACACCTAGGAGGGGGTCCACCCAGGGAGTGGCCACGTCCAGCAGATCAGGCACCGCGTTCAGCCACGAAGCCCTGACGAAGATGGAGCTACCTCGCCAAGCGATACTGGTGAAGACTCCGAAGAAAAGCTCCACGGGGTAGAACAGGGCTAATGTGAACAGGTTGTACAGCACGTGGCTCAGGGTCACGTTGAATGCTGCCTCGCTCTCTCTCCGCCCCTTCGTCCTCTCGAGCACCGAGATGAGGAAAGGCGTTACGGTAGTCCCCATCTCGGCGCCTATTATGGTTGCCACCGCCAGGGAGATGGGCAGCACGCCGCTGGATGTGAACGCCACCACTATCGAGTCGAACGCCCCCGAGCTGTGTAGCAACGCCGTGGATATCCAGCCCGCGAACACGGCGCTCGTCGTGTCGCTGATGAGCAGCACTATCCTCTCCGCTAGGGATTCTCCCATGATGGTGGCCGACGACTTGATGAGCACTATGGCCGAGACGAAGAAGTAGAGCGCCGTAAATGAGCCCATTATATTCTTAGCGTTGGATGTCAATGAGGGAGATTACATAGGCGTATAGATAAAAAAATAGAGTATAGAAGTTATATAGCCTATATAGAGTGGCTCTAGAACGCCCTGATTGCTATAGCCCGGGCTATGTCCACGGTGTTCTCGCACCAGTCCGCCACCATCTCCACGGCGTCCATGAACTCGTTCAACAGTATCGCCGCGCCCCGCGTCATGCCCAGATCCTCGAGCCCGGCCATTATCCGCCTAGACTCTGCGTACAGCTCGTCCACGTCCTCCTCAAGCATCTCTACTTGGTCCGCGAGCTCCAGCGCCTTCCTCGGGTTCCCCGAGAGGGCGCGGACACACTTGGCGAGGACCTTCACGCAGCTATAGTTCTCACAGCACATCTTCTCTATGGACTCTCTCAGCTCGTCGGGGAGCATCTCGAACGGGATTATGACAAGGATCCTTCCAGCCTCCCGGGCCCAGTCGGCTACCCAGTCCACTGCCCGCACAAGCTCCATGAGGTCGTCCCTCTCAGAGGGAAACACGTCTCTCTGGGAGAGCTCCATGACCATGTCGCGCCTGATCTGGTCGGCCCTCATCTCCAACTCGGAGATCTTCTTGTAGAACGAGTCTTTGGAACCGGGCTCTTTACCCACCACCCGCACCATCTCGTACAGTGCCTTGACCGCCCGAGTGGTCAGGTCCAAGTGTTCGTGGGTCATATCGAGGACTGTCATGTTTCTCTTGTCGCCGAACCATCTCAGTATCCTCTCGCTCAAGCAGGGCCCTCCGTCAACATCTTCAACACTTCATCACCTAAAATATGTAGATCACCATTATCGGCACCACGAAGAACACCACCACAACCCAGGCCAGAAGGGCGTATGCCGCGTTCTGGTTCCGGGTTATCTTCGCGCCGAGCCACTCCGCCGTCCTCACGGGCACGAACCTCAGGGGCGAGAGCAGCCACAGGAATAGAGCTAGGAGGTTCAGAAGGATGTGGGCCGAGCCCAGCATCATGCCGACCACGCCTCCAGCCACGTAGCCGTATATCTGGCTGAGGTCAACCGTCGTCGCCATGTTGCACCCCACGAGGTAAGGGTACGCCGTCTCCAGGTTCGCCACCTTGGTCGCTAGGAACGGTATGACGAGGGAGGAGCCTATGCTGCTGCTACCCACGATGAACGTTAT